>JAJDNG010000026.1 GCA_022340845.1 Gammaproteobacteria bacterium
CACTAACGCTGTTCTACCATTTCATCCGCTAAGCACCCGTTTAGACGGGTGCTTAGTTATTGTAAATTCACTGACGGTCAACTTAGGGGGTAACGACGATCAACTCCATCATTCTATCTGAAGTAACTCCGTTGTTATGAAAAACCATTATTTCCTTGACCAAGCCCACATTATATAAAGGGCTCTGACCCCTTATAAAAAATGTTAAAAATTTATCCGTAATTCAATTGTTCCAAATCCGCCTGGTTTTCCATGGCGGGAAGTTCCAGATGCGGTAGTGTGACGGTGACCGTGGAACCCTTGCCTTGCTGGCTGATTACACTGATATCGCCTTGCAGCAATTCACAGATCTTTTTACAAATTGCCATGCCCAGGCCGGTGCCTCCGTATTTGTTGGCGATGGCAACGTTGGCCTGGGTGAATTTTTCAAAGACTTTGGACAGTTGTTCATCGGTCATGCCTATGCCGGTGTCTTCTACTTGCAGCACTACCCAATTCGTTCCAGCATCCTGGCGGGATTGCACGGTCAGAGTGATGCGGCCGTTTTCGGTGAATTTGATGGCGTTGCTGAGCACGTTAAATAAAACTTGTTTTATCTTGGTTAAGTCGCTGTACATCAATTGGGTGTCGTCTTTGAAAATAACCTCCAGTTGATTCTGGTTCTTCTCCGATAAAGGGCGCAATGTGGTAACCACTTCATGCACCAGTTCCGGGACGCTAATAATCGCCGGATAGACTTCTACTTTACCAGCTTCGATTTTGGACAAATCCAGGACGTTGTTGATCAAGGCCAGCAAATGATTCCCGGAAGTGGTGATTTTATCCAGATCGTCTAAATAGTCGTTATGATGGTTGGTAGCCGCATCATCGCTTAGCATCTCACTATAGCCGATAATGGCGTTTAGAGGTGTTCTCAGTTCGTGGCTCATGTTAGCCAGGAACCGGCTTTTCGCTGCGTTGGCCAATTCAGCATCTTCTTTGGCGTTGCGCAGTTCGGTTTGCGCGAGTTCGCGCTCCAACACGCTACTGATCCAGCTAGAGACTAATTTAACCATGTCGATGTCAGTTTCGCTGAACGCCTGCTTGCGGGGACGCTGTGAGGAAAAACTGACAGTGCCGAATTTTCGCCCTTTGAATGTAATCGGCGCGGCAATGTAGGCCTGGGCGCCGGAAAATTTATAAGCGTCAGTATCCCGGAATTGGGAATTCGCAATATCGTTGATGGCTAACGGCTCGTCCGCGGGCACGACGAACCGACAGAAGGTATTGTGCAAAGGAATCACCGTGTCGGCTTGCACATCGATGGGATGCTGCGAGTAAACGTTTATAATTTTATTGGTGTTGTCAGATTCGCAGATTTCACACACTTTACCCACATCCAAATCCAGAAACCGGCAACCCAGCTTAAGCATTTCAATCAGTTGTTGCTGAGAAGAGGCGCCGGTCATGGCGGACACTTCGTACATGGAGCGTATGTGCATGCCATGCTCCATTAAGGCCTCTTCGGTTTTGCCGGTTCGCCTCACGGTGTATTGGGCAAATCCCATTAGCAGTACAATGACTGAACCCAATAAGGCCATGATGATATAGGTTTTACTGAAGTCTTGAGAAGCACGGGCCAGTTCATCGTCGATCATGGTTTTTTTGGCATTGCTAATGTGCAACATGGCCTCTCGGAACGTGCTCATGGTCGGATCTACTGTCCGCATAAGCAACTGCCTCCCTGCATCTATGTCTCCCCCTTGCAACAAGTCTGCGGCCTCGCGTTGCGCCGGGGCGCCTTTGCGGATGTTATCGCCTACTTTGTCCCACACCGCTTGTTCCGCAGGCGTAAAAGGCGTTTGCAGCAATCTTTCCCTTTCTGCGAGAAAGTTAGAGCCCAGTTCGCGGAAGTGCATAAATTCTTCATCTCGCTCGAACGGATCATCTATTGAAATCATGCGATGCAAAGCAATGGCGCGGCGATGGGCGTATTCGCGCATTTTGGATATGTGCTCCCGGGAGCGTTCCTGGGCAACGATTCGCATCAGCGCTTGTTTGCTTTTATAGACGTCGTTGATCCACAAGCCTAACACCGAGATCAACAGTAGCAGAATCAGTAAAGAACCCACGGATATAATGGTTTTGGAACGCAGTTGCATCAGTCGCTGCATCATAAGTTTTTGATGACAATGCCTTTTTGGGGCAAGATATTTGCGTGAGAATCAGTTACAAAACCCATTAAAGACCAAGCTATTCAATCGGTTATTTTGTTGTCACACCCTTTATGATGTTATCGGAATGTAGGGAATTAACTTGACTGTGGCGTGGCTGGTTGACTTGCCAACGATAAGGCGGGGTTTGGTATTGAGCGCCCCAAGCCCAGAAGTCAGATTGACATCGGCTGACTAATTTATGGGTGAACTTTACTGCTGATTTCCTTGATTTTGGGATGGTCGATTAACGCTTTGAATTTGGCATTGTTCATTAAGGTTTGTACATCGCCCGCGGCAATCGCTTCCAGGAGTTGCGGATCGGCTAAGATAGTTTGGATTTGTGGGTCGTTTTGCAAGGCTTTAATCAAATCCAGAACTTCCCCGTTATTCAGCAACTGCTGCTGAATACCCATGAGATCTTCGGGCGAGATGCTCTGAATGGCACCGGCGCCGCCGGCTGTGCGAATGGCCTGGATTTTAGATTGGCTTAAGGACAGGGTACCCAAACTGTCGCTTTCGATCACATAGGTGTCGCCGTCGAAAGAGCGCACCGTGCCGGTAATAATACTGCCGTCAGTGAGCACGATTTCGCGGACTTCAGCCGCCGCGGCATAGGTGGTGAACAGCAAAGTGGTGAAACACAATCCAAACAGCAACCATCTGGGCAGGCGCATTATAATCCCCATTTTTCAGTGACACGGATATCACTTTAACGGCCAGCAACGGAATTTATTTCGTGAACTGAACGCCAGCTCGGCCGGGTGAGAGGTAAATAATACTGCAATTCATTGCAAACAGCACTTTTTGCATTTCTTGCCGCCGCCACGACGCATTGGAATTTTATGGCTTTAGCTGTTGCACACAAGCAGCCAGGCCCGTTACAAAATCCGGATACTGCAACTGCACGCCCAACTCATTAATGAGTTTGCTGTTGTCTATGCGCCGCGATTCCTGCAGGTAAGAGAGCATGCCGGCGCTTAATTCTCGTTTGGCCGTCTCCATGTCCACTTCCGGTGGCTGGGGCAGGCCCAGGGCCTGGGCGATATCTTTGAAATAACGCGACATGGTGCCGGGTTTACCGTCACTAACATTGTAAATGGCGGATCTGTTGGAATTCGGCGGAGCTTTGTCGGCCGCGGCCACACATATCATGGCTAAATCGTCTTCGTGAATGCGGTTGGTGTAGGGCGACAGTGCTTCTTGCAATATGGGCAAACCTTGCTTGAGGCGTTCCACCGGCAGCCGATGCGGACCGTAAATACCGCCCACTCTCAAGATCACCACCGGCACGCCGGTGTGTTCAGACCAGTCCAATAATTGCTGTTCACCGTGCAAGCGCCGTTTGCCACGGTCGCTTTGAGGATGCGTGGCCGTGGTTTCATTAACCCATTGGCCGTGGCAATCGCCGTAAACCGCCGTGGTGCTGATTAACACCACTTTTTGCGGCAAGCGGTCCTGCACCGCGGCCAACACGTTGGCTAAACGGATATCAGTCTGGCCACTGGGCGGTGGCGGTGCGAAATGATAGAGCACGCTGTCTTTGCTGGGCAAATCCCCTAAACTGGCCGCATCGTCAAGGTCACCCACCACCGCTTGGATACCACTGGCTGCCAGTTCGTCGGCTTTTTGCTGAGATCTCAGCAGCACAACCACGCTATCCCGGCGCTGCAGGTGGAGTTCCGCCACCCGCTCCCCGA
>JAJDNG010000040.1 GCA_022340845.1 Gammaproteobacteria bacterium
AAAGTGGTGTGGGATTCCTGGGCTGAAATCCATCCCGCTACGGCGGAAAAACTCGGCATTGAACAAGGTAGCGTTATTAAAGTCAGCTCAAAACACGGCGAAGTCACTCTCAAAGCGGTGTTATTGAAAGGTGTGCATCCCGATGTGGTAGCCATTCCCATGGGGCAGGGCCATACTGAGTATGGGCGTTATGCGAAAGGCCTGGGTGTTAATCCCCTGAAATTACTCGACCCTGAAACAGAGCAAAAAACCGGTGAGCTGGCCATGTACGCCACCAAAGTGAAAATCACCAATACCGGTAAGAAAGACACAGTAGTAAAAATCGGCTCCACGGATACCCAAATGGGCCGTAAGTTAGTCGGCACCGTTCCGGTAGAGCAGGTTAGACGTACGGAGGGAGCGTAAACATGTCGTTAGAAAATGTATTAAGTAACTGGTCCAAATATCGCCGTGGCGCCGAGGAAGGCGGGCACCACGAGTATGAACACAAATGGGCCATGATGATAAATCTGGATCTTTGCATCGGTTGCAATGCGTGTTCCACCGCCTGTTACGCGGAGAACAATTTGGCAGTGGTGGGCAAGGACCGATTTAGCAAAGGCCAGGCCATGCATTGGATGCGCATAGAGCGTTACTGGGATCAAGCCGACAAGGAATTCCCTGAACAAGGTGCCAGTTTCCTACCCATGATGTGCCAACAATGCAATTCAGCAACCTGCGAACCTGTTTGCCCGGTGGCAGCGACTTATCACACGCCCGACGGACTGAATGCGCAAGTGTATAATCGGTGTATCGGCTCGCGGTATTGCTCCAACAACTGCCCTTTCCGGGTACGTTATTTCAACTTTTACTCCTATTATGAATCGTCCTGGCCCGAGCCGTTGAATATGCAATTGAATCCTGATTTATCGGTGCGCGATAAAGGCGTCATGGAAAAATGCACTTTCTGCGTGCAACGCATCCGGGTCGCCAAAGACAAAGCCAAGATGGAAAATCGCAAAGTGGGGGATGATGATTTTAAACCGGCCTGTGTGCAGGGTTGCCCCACATCGGCCATGATGTTCGGTGATTATTTGGATGAAGACAGCCAGGTTCGCAAAACGTGGGATCAGTATCAGGTGAAAATGGGTCCGTACAAGCAGGATAAACAAGAGCCGGAGTTACGCGGTTACCGCGTATTCGAAGGCTTAAACGTCGATCCTTCGGTATTGTATCTGGAGCGGGTTCGAGAAGAAGTGTGAACCACCGGTATGAGATTAACAATAACGATTATCAGTAATAATTATTATCACTAATAACTATCAATAACCAAAGAGAAACGGTGACAGCGTAATGTCTATTGTTAACGAAAAAGATATTAACGAGCAAATCGCTTGGGCGAAAATCAATGCCGACGTGTTGAGCAGTATGGCAAACCCTCGAAAAGCGTATTGGATATCCGTGGCGATGTGTATTGCCATGGTTGCCTGCGCGGTAGCGGCAGAGGCGTATCAATATAACGAAGGCATGGGATATGCCGGATTAAACAATCCCCACATGTGGGATATGTATATTGCCAGCTTTGTATTTTGGATCGGCATGAGCCACTCCGGAACTTTGTTATCGGCGATATTGCATATTATCCATGCGGACTGGCGTAAACCCATATACCGGTTCGCCGAGGCCATGACGACGTTCTCGCTGATGACTGCCGGTTTTTTCCCTATTATTCACCTTGGCCGCATGTGGAACATGTACTGGGTGTTACCTTATGTCAGTGACCGGGGTCACTGGCCGAATTTTCGCTCGCCGTTGGTGTGGGACGCCTTCGCCATCAGTACGTATCTTTCGGCATCCATGTTGTTTTTGTTTGTGGGCATGATTCCGGATTTGGCTATCTGCCGAGACAACGCCAAAGGCTGGCAGAAAAAGCTATATAGCGTTTTGTCATTAGGATGGACGGGTACCGACAGACAGTGGCGCAATTTCCGCAAAACTTACTTGTTAATGGCGTGTTTCCTAATCCCATTGGCGGTTTCGGTTCACTCCATCGTATCGTCTGACTTTGCCATGTCCATCATGCCAGGATGGCACATAACGACTTTCCCTCCGTACTTCGTGGCGGGCGCATTGTATTCTGGATGTGCGGCGATTATTACGTTGTTCGTATTGCTGCGTTATTACTTCCGTTTTGAAGAATACATGACCAAAGCCATCATGGAAAAAACCTGCAAATTGACTTTTGCCATCGCCATGGTCTGGACTTACTTAAACCTGGTCGAGTTTGCTTCGATTTGGTACGGTCATGACATGTACAGTAAAGAGTTGCTGATCGCCAAGGCTGTCGGGCCTTATGCGTGGGTGTTCTGGAGTATGATTTTCTGCGGCTCAATACTTCCGTTTACCCTGGCTTTCCAGAAACTGCGCAGAAGCATGCCCATCATGTTCGTGGTGTCGTTGTTCTTGAACGTAGGCATGTTTTTCGAACGCTGGATGATTGTTGCACCGACTTTGTCCATGTCGCACGAACCGCATCAGTGGGGCGTCCTGTGGGGGAGTATTATCGAGTGGGCCATTGTGTTTGGTAGCTTCGGCTGGTTCGGGCTTTTATTCCTGGTGTTCGTGAAAGTTTTCCCGTCGGTGTCCATGTATGAAGTGAAAGAGATGGTTTACCACCGCCGCCGGCATTTGGTCAACGATGATGCGGCTGAGAAATTCCACCGTCGTGCCAGTGATTCTAAAACCGGTACTGACGAGCCAGGATTGGAGGGAGCATAATAATGAAGCGTTATAGCATAATGGCCTTGTTTGGCGACTTTGATGAGGCGTTTGAAGCCATTGCCGATATACGTCATGCGGCAGTGCCCGGTATCACAACCGACGATGTCACGCTTAAGTCACCCATAGAACATCCGGAAATCGAAGAGGTTCTGGGGGAACGTCCGGTGCACATTCAAAAATTCACCCTGGGTGGGGCGTTATTCGGCTTGATATTTGGCTTCTTTTTTCTCGCCAGTGCGCAGGCAACGTTTTTGGTTCAGCCCCAAGGTGGTAAACCGGTAATTCCATTGCCATCGAATTTTGTGTTGGTCTATGAAATGTTGATTTTTTTCGGCGTCTGGGTAACGTTTTTCTCGTTTTTATTCTTATCAGGTTTATTCAGAAAACCGCACCCATTGTACAGTGAAAAAGTGAGTCTGGATCAGATCGGCGTTTTGCTGGAAGTGGACGAAGATAAACTACAGCCACTAAAAGATTTGTTTACTAAACACAAAGCGGTGGAAATTCGTGAGGGAGTTTTGCAGCAATGAGTTTTTTTATAAACAGAAAGTTGTTCGTGACTAAGGCCGCGTCAAAGATCACCATCGCCATCACGGCATTGCTGTTGCCGGCGATAGTGCTGGCATGGCCTTGGTCTCAGGACATGATGAATCAACCCAGCATTAAGCCCCAGGAAGGGACTATGTATCCTTTTCCCAAACGGTCCATACCCGTGCAGGGAGTGCCAACCAAAGTGGCCAGTCGAGACGAAGCCAAAGACCTGCAAAATCCGATTCCGGTTTCAGAAGAATCCTTGAAAAAGGGCAGAACGCTGTTTCGCATTATTTGTTCCGCCTG
>JAJDNG010000045.1 GCA_022340845.1 Gammaproteobacteria bacterium
GGATTCGGTGGGATAACTCAAGGTGTATTCTTGCAGCTGCGTTATGGCGCTTTGCAATAGAGGAAATTCGGTTTGCGCATTGGTTTGTAATTGCGCTTCGTCATAATAGGATTTGCCATGATAAAACACAGCGTTGTCGACATAGTTGCTGGTGGCATAATTTACCGTGAAGGTCACGTATTCGCTGCGGGCGGTGTCGAAATCTTGTAATTCGTGATGGCAGCGAGCGGTGTAATATTGCGAATTATCAACATATATGCTGTTTGCATACTGGGCAACCAGAGCTTGGAAATCCGTTAGCGCCTGGGTGTAGTTACCGGCTTGGTATTTGTCCAATGCTTGTTGATAGAGGATGGCGTCCTGGCTTTGGCTCCCATTGCTGGTACCGCCACCGCCGCCACCGCTGGAACAACCCGTCAGGGAAAAAATCAGAAATAAGACCGAGAAAGTTATTATTTTTGCAAAATCAAATCCTGCGCCGAGCGCCAATCGCTTTTTCATAAAACTCCAATCAACTAAGACATTGAAATATAATAATTTTACGGGGTTTGCGCGGATAATATTGTTATTAGACTTATAGCAACCCTGCCCGTAATCAATTAAACGCTCGTCAACACATTTTGGTTCCCAGTGGGGGTATCAATTTGGGTAATGACGACACGAAAACCGGAGTTTACCGGATCTGAACTTGTGGTGGAACTATCGGGAAATCAGACGCAACACTGGAGATTGTTTGTGAGCAAACAACCTCCAGTATTATGGTAGGTATCTTAAGCTAACCGGACCTGCAAATCCGTCAGACTAAGATGTTGAGTGGTTTTATCCGGGTTTATGGCACCGGTTGCAGTTGCCATCGGCTTTAAAAGATACCGTGCCGTTGTGGCAGGTGAAACAATATTTTTCGCCTTTTTGGTGGTCTTCCATTTTAATTTGTGCGGTGCCTTTCTTTTGTTCGAAAATCTTGGGATGACAGTCATCGCACTTCTTGCCTTTGTCGGCATGCAGCTTTCCTGAAAACACTACCTTGCCCATGGGGCTTTTAGTGAATTCCACCTCCATGCCCGGAGGCACAGCACTAGCCAAGGAATAAAACCCAATTGCCAAAACCGTTATTATGGTTGTTAAAAAAGTTTTCATTGCATAACCTCCGCCGTCGTAAAAGTAAAATATGAGGTAATTTTTAATAGAAAACTTCAGCAGGCGCAATACGCTATTTTCTTAAGTTGCTGTTGCTTTGATTTGAATCAATTAGAAACGTGCGTTGGATACTGACTGACCGTTGAATCGTGCAGATTAGGTAAAGACGGGATAATGCACTCGTCAGTTATATTGGTATTGCTAAATGAGATATAGACAATATTTATAGTCCCTAACCCGCGGATTTTTTCTGATTCACTGCTGGCGGCTCATCTGCCGGGAGCTCATCTGCCTGAAGTTCTTCTGCGCCTTGAGTTAGGTTTGATTCATCTTTGTCGCGGTACAATATGGCATTGTTCCTTCCGGATTCTTTGGCTTGATACAATGCTTGATCGGCCTGTTCTAACCATTGTTTGTAATCGCGCATTTGCATATTAATTTCCGACACACCCAGGCTAATGGTGTAACGGATTTCCATACCTTCATACTGCACCAAAATGCTCTCGATATGCTTGCGCAGTCGCTGGGCCAACAACATGGCGCCCTCACCCTGGGTGTCGATTAAGATAATGCCGAACTCTTCCCCGCCGTAACGTCCGGCGATGTCAGTGGCCCGCACTTTATCTTTCACCGCCGAAGCCGTAGTGCGGATGACTTCATCACCCGCCTGGTGTCCGTAAGTGTCGTTGACCTTCTTAAAATGGTCGATATCGAACATGATCAACGCGCTGGGTTCTTTGGTGCGTTTAAAGCGGGCAAACTCTTTGATTAAGCAATCTTCCCAGTAGCCGCGATTGTACAATTGGGTCAAACGGTCCGTGCGGCTTAACGACTGCAACTTGGCATTGGCCAGTTGCAATTCGGATTTGTTGGTGGCGATATCGGTAACGTCGTAAATGATAATTCCGATCTGGTCGACCTCTCCGCTTGGCGACAGCAAGGGGATATAGGTAATGTTTTGATACATGTGTTCCGCCGCGCTGGTTATGGGGCGGTAGTTTTTAAACTTGAAAATATACGGGCGTTGTTCCCAGGTGCTGAATGCGCGGCTTTTCAATAAGAATACCGATTCGGCTTTGCGTTTGAACCAGTCAACGGGTATGTGCGGAAACTTGTCGAATAAATTGTTGCCGATAATACTCGTCGAGCCCACTCCGCTGTGATTCTCCATAAATCGGTTCCACACTTGCACGTTATAATGACGGTCTATCACCACGACGCCCACATCGATGGAATTAAACATATCCATCATCCAATGCAGTTCTTTGATATCCATGGCGCCGTCAGTCATTACTGTTCATCCGTAAAATAAGAAATGATGTTTTCCAGCTTGGGGAGCGAGTCCTCGGAAAAGAACAGCAATACCTCACAGCCAATATTATGGTTTTCCAGCTGATAGCCCATTTCTATGGCCAGAGTCTGTTTCCACCCTTTGGAATTGCGCTCGATGAGATCGCTGACTTTGACATGGTGACCCAGCACGATAGGATGCCCCTGGCTGAACGGCACATCCAGTTGATCGCTGATGCCCTGCAGACACGCGCTGATAAACACACTGGCCACGTCCATGAACAATTCCAGTTCCACGGTTTTATCGATCTCCCCGTGGTAGTTCATCAATGTGGCCAGATCCGCAGCGGTCGAATCGTTAAAAATCAATAACGCCTCGCCGGAGATGCCCGAACCGATAAATCCCTGGCAGACCGCAGAGACCTGATTGTCACCGGCGATCTGATCCAGCATCATGCGCAGTTCGCCCATTTCCATCATATTGACGTTGGGTATGGGCATCACCACAAAAGTGTTCAACAGCCTGGCGATGAGGTCCACGGCTCTGCCCATGGCCACATTCGCCACTTCCTGGCAACCGTCCAGAACGGCCGCCGAGGGGGTATATTCCCCAACAGATTCAGCCTCGGCTAAAGTGAAATTGCGCTGATTGAGAATCCGGGAAACGTCATCCCGTTCCACCGGTTTTTTAATGAATTCCTGAGCGCCCAGGGAAAACACCCGGCTGCGGGATTCGGGTTGAATGTCACCCGAAACCACAATCACAATGGATGACAGTCCTTTGGATTGCATGGCTTCCAGCATTTGATAGCCGTCCATCACCGGCATATTCAAATCCAGGAACACCAGCTGTCCCTTGCCGGCTTCCACGGCACTCAACGCCTCCTGGCCGTTGGTGGCAAAGGTGATCTCGACCTCCCAATTTTCCGGCAACGCACGAGCCATTTGTTTGCGCGCAAAACTGGAGTCGTCACATATTACTATCGGCGTGGCCATTAGTTGTTTGCTGAAATGTCATAAGTTATCCCTAAGCAATACAATCACTTAACAATTTTGAGGCTAATCAGATATTTGTTTGGTTATTAGTGATATTGCTATCGGCGAGAGTTTAGTAAACCTTAACCGGGATTTGGCGGTAATCGGCTTTCATTTGGGTGTCTAAAAATAGGCATTTCGAAGCCAGGTGAGAAATGATTGGCGCTGAGGCAAATGTCTATGATGGCGATTGCCCCCAGATTAATGTAACCAAAATCTGGAGTCAGCTGTTAAGGGCGAAACTGGCCCACTTCCCTGCAAAACTGCTTGTACGCCGTGCGACAGGGATTTCTTCCGTATCGTAATTGATTGTATAGATGAGTAATGATTTGTACGTGCGACTCCCAGTCCGGTTGTTGCGCACTCACGCGCGCAGCAAAACCGCTGGCGCTCTCGTCCTGCGAACGGTGGAAACCTTGGCGTGCCATTTTGCGACAAAAATGATCATATGTGCGTAGCACCGGATCGGCTATGACCGCGTCGCGCTTCCATAAGCGCCAAGCGAGCCAGGTGGATAAAATAAATAAAGCCAGCACCAGCACGTAGTGTTTGTTACCAAAAAACCAGCTTATCCAGTTTTGGTTCCTGGCCTGTAGAACGTTGGCCAGGAAGCCATACCAATGGTAGCTAAGGTTATCCAGCCAGGCCCTTAGATGAACCAACGCTGCGCTGTCCCACGCGATAAAACCTGCCAGTAAATACGCTTGGTCGGCGCCAGATGTATCCACGCGATGCGGTGGAAGCACCGCAGTGGGGTCCACTCTCACCCAGCCTAATCCTTGCAACCACACTTCCGTCCAGGCATGCGCGTTGGATTGACGCACGACAATATAATCACCCACTGCGTTGTATTCCCCCCCCAGATAACCCGTGGCAATCCGAGAGGGTATACCCGCGGCGCGCATCATAAACGCAAACGCGGAGGCATAGTGCTCGCAAAATCCGGTTTTGGTTTTGGTTATGAATTCGTCTACCGGGTCGTATTTAGTGAGAGGGGGTTGTTTTGAATAAAAAAACGGTTGCTGGCGAAAATACTCCAACACTTTGGTGACGAATTGCCTGTCGTAAGGCAGGTCGGGATTCAGGTCTTTTTGGAGACGTTTGACCAGCAGTTGGGTTTTGCTCCCATAGAGGTTGGGCATGCGCAAATAACGGCCGTCCGGTACCGCCGGGTGACTGGCATTGGCCGAATTGATGGGTAAGGCGTACTGCAATGGTTGATTGACCAACTCACGGCTCAACAATTCATCGTCGGCCGTTAAATAAAATCCCTCTTGTATGTGGGAGGGGGTGTCCAGGGTGAACAACCAATGATTGTTATGCGGTTCCAGGGTTATACGGTATTCATTGTTGGTTTTACTGGGCGTAATTGACAGTGATGACTCCCGTGCGGCCGCCGTTTCTCGGGGCGACAATGCAGCGGTATTTTGCGAGCCCGGCGCCATGGTCACTTTCTGCGCCCAGGGAGTACTCAGGGTATCATTCAAGGACTGCCAGCGTTGACCATCGAAGTAAGCAAACACCGGTCCGCGCCAATACAAGCTGTCGATGAACGCCTTTTTGTCTTCCGGCATGTGCTGAAACTCAACCCGGAAAACTACC
>JAJDNG010000076.1 GCA_022340845.1 Gammaproteobacteria bacterium
TGCTTTCGTTGCTGCGATAAGCAATTCTGGAGCTGTCCGGTGCCCAGACGGGTTCATCGTCAACATCACTGTTAGGATTTACTGTTGGGTCGTTAACTTTGGTGACCGTCGAACCATCCGGTTCTGCCACATACAATTCAAAACGCTCATCGATATCCTGGTCGGCAACATAGGCAATCCACAGTCCGTCGGGCGAGATACTGTAGCTGGTAACATCACCGCCTGTCACCAGCGGGTCATTTATTTTGCTGACTCTGCCTGTTTCCAAGGAGTAGGCATACAATTCCGTCGTCTCGTTCTCGTCCTTGTCCGCCAGGAACACTACATAATTTGAATTGGGTGTTGAGGTTCCCGGTGTTGATCCTTCATTAGAGCCAATGATGCTGGCTACGCCGAGGGTTATAAGTGTTGCTAGACTAAATAGCCGGACGGCAAAATGAGGCTTTTTAAACAAAAATAACATGAATCTACTCCTGCAATCTGATCAACCTATTGTATTGCAGTCTCGGTGTTTAATGAAGAAATTCCGTGCAATGATGTCATAAAACCCTGTGCCTGAATCTTAAGTTATTGATTGTTCTCCCCAGATTCATGGTCGGTATATTGGGCGTAAATAGTACCCACGGTGTAATAAGCGGCCAGCGCCGCTAATCCTATGGAAACCAGATCCAGTCCATCAAAAGTGCCTGTTAAAAAATAGTCCGCGGTATTTTCCAGAAAAGGGATTCCAATAAACCAGCCGGGTGCATGCGCGGCAATGGCATGGGCAATAGCGTCCACTTGAGCGATTTCAAACAAACTGTCTATGCTAAACCAAAACACGCACACGGGAACAAGAAAGCGGCGATAAAACTGTAGCGGGACCACTATCGCCATAGTCAGTAATATAAACGCAAACACATGCACAAACGTTGGTATGTGGTTGCTTATAGCGCCTAAAAAGGAATCACCGGTGATCGTCTCGGCCAGCCAGTGGGGGATGAAATAAATGCGGTCCGCTTGTCGGTCCAACAGATACACCAGCACGCCAATCAGCAGGGCGACGACCGCCAGGGAAATTTGAATAATGACAAGTTGCAGCGATTGATTGATGCGCATCAGTGTTAGAGTTTCTCTAAATCCACGGTTAGCTTGTGGGGGCGATGAGCGACGCATACGCCGGCTATCATCGTTTTTGGGTTGTTCATTCCTCAAATACGGATAATCAATGCCTCTTTACTGTTGCAGAATGACTCGCTAAGCCTGCAAAGACCCGAAGTTAATCATAGGCGAATATTGTTGCACTGTTTGGGGGCGCTTGTAATAAACGCCACACCGGCCGCTATATGTAACATATTGTTTTTTATATCAAAAAAAATTGGCACATTAGCTGCTAATTATAAGGTAGACTGAAAAAATGCGTTCGATGAAACTATTTTGACAGTTTTTCCGTTTATTATTAATAGAGCAGTCAGGAGGTGTAACCATGAGCGATAAAGTCGTAAAAATCAACGTGGCGGGGCCGGAATCGGTGGTGATTAGCCAAGAGGAACGCTATGAAGTCATAGCGCAGGTCTCTAAAGCGTTGCAAGAACGCCGGCAGGAGCGGTTGGATGAGTGCAACATGGAATGGGAAGCCGAAGATTTGGTTTTTGATTTTTCCCTTGCGACGATGGATTTCAACTAAACCGGAATTCAACCATACCGGATTTCAACTATACCGGATTTCAACTACATAGGATTTCAACTCAAACGGAAACGTCAAAGGAGATGGCAAATATTCATGAATAGTAAAATATAGAACGCTACGTATTGCCTGCGGCGAGTTCGTAAATGCGTGGCGTTTTATTCACTTCACAATGGTTTATTTACCATACTGATCAGATTACGCTTCAAATTTATGACACCTCACAAAAGTACGAAATTGTGTATCGATTAACGGCCTTTCGAAATCCAATACGCAAAACAAACCCCATTTTTTATTTTTCTACAAATCCTTTCCGGAGTTCGAAGACGCTGGTAGTTTTCCTGTAGTGGCCCAATGATAGCGGATATGAGTGGATTACAAACACTGGATTTCCTTGCCTATCCACAGTTCCGGCTTGTCCAAACCACTCTCCACGACATCGTCAAGCCGCAGTAAAACCGCCAGACAATGCGGCTCGATGCCCGAGCTTTTGTCCACCAGCTCCACTTTCATAATTTCCAAGCCGAAGTCTGGATTCGATTGAGGATGAATCGCCTGCATGCCGGCAACGACCAAGCCCTCTCGGATCGCACCGGTGAGAACGAACCGATTGGTGCTGTTTAGCCGTACAGTGTCTACCACAAGAAACGTGTTCATAAGCGTGTCCGGCAAGTGTTATTTACCCAGAAGTAAAATCTGAAATATTGCATTACCGCTGAAACTTGGTATGGTAATCTATTCGCGTGTTGTTCACTCACAGGTTTAATGGTAAAAGAATTAACGCCTGATGAATACGCGCTTAAATAAAACCTGCTTGCATGAAACCTAATAGAAACCGGGAATCTTGGTAATGGCTATTTTTACCAAACGCTATCACGCGCCGGGTACCTCGCCCGGCACATTGGTGGAGCGGGAGCCGGAAACCGCCAAGCCGCTGTCCATACACGTAGTCGATTATACCGACAGTGAATTTGCCGAGTCACGCCCAGGCGCAGTCAGTGAGCTTGCGGTTTATCTGGAAAAACCCAGTACCACGTGGATACACTTCGATGGATATTGCCCGCCTGATGTACTGCAACAGATGGGAGCGCTGTACGGCTTGCATTCGCTGGCACTGGAAGATGTGATGAATACCGGCCAGCGGCCGAAAATAGAATCCTATGACAACGAACTGTTTGTGATATTGTCCCGTCCGCTGCTTGATGACAACGGCATGCATTCCGAGCAATTGAGTTTTTTCCTCGGCCATAATTATGTGTTGAGTTTCTATAACGGCACGAGCGATCTGTTTGTCAATGTGCGCAAGCGGCTCCAGGACCATATTGGAAAAATTCGCAGTCGAAAGGCGGATTATCTATTGTACACCTTGATGGATACCGTGGTAGATGAGGCTTTCCCCGTGCTGGAGTCTTATGGTGAATTTATCGAAGCATTGGATGAAGAATTACTGGAGAAGCCGACTAAATCCACTTTGCACAAGATACACGGCGCCAGACGGGAGCTGTTGTTAATAAGACGGGTATTGTGGCCGCAACGGGAAATCATCAACACCTTGATCCGCGACGAAGATAATCTGCTGGAAGAAACGACCAAGCTTTTTTTTCGTGACTGTTACGACCATACCATTCAAACCATGGAAGTGGTGGAGATTTATCGAGAAGTCATCAGCAATATCCTGGAGGTGTATTTATCCACTCTGAGTCATCGTGCTAATGAAATCATGCGGGTGTTAACCGTTATCGCAACGATTTTTATACCATTGACGTTTATTGCTGGTGTCTACGGTATGAATTTCGGCAACAAATCCAACAGTCCATGGGCGATGCCCGAACTGAATTGGTATTATGGTTATCCGGTGCTTTGGCTGATTATGTTGGGCGTGGCCGCTGGCATGTTGTATTACTTCAGGCGAAAACAGTGGTTTTAGTCAAATCAGTGGGTTGTGACGCGCGAAAAGTCTGGAATCTATTTTACAATTGGCGAGCGCAGCAATGTAGAGATAGGTTCTAATTAAAGTTCAACGTAGTATAAACTTTTGCATAAGGTGCATCATCACGCAGTCTGCGGTAAGTGACTTCCGGGAATAGCGTGCCTGGTGTGGCCGGCAAGGTAATCATGATGTCTTTGGTTTGACCTGGGGATATTTCAATTTCGCTGGTCGCCATGGGGGAGGTCAACGCATAGCCATCCAGGTTGTAGAGGGTAAAGGTTTGCGAACTACCGGCATCGTCCAGAATCTGAAACGTTGCGTTGACCGACTGCAATCCCATTAACCGGATGGCCACCGTGGCCCCTGCCGTAGCCGTTAACGTGTCCGCGGGAGTCGTACGGCTGGTGCCTTCATTGCCGTTGATCAAATAATATTGTGGTGTGTATGAGGCGAATACCACATCGTCGCCGATGGCGCTGTGGTAGCGGGGATCTACGGTGCTTAACACCATATTCCACTCAACATCGTAACTGGGGCCGCCATCGTTGATGGTAGCTATAAAGTTGCCGCCGGTATCCACTGCGCGGACCACAAAAGGCCCGTACATGCCCATTTCCAGATGTTTCACCGTGTGCACATGGCAGTGGTACATGTGCGCGCCGATATAACGTTGGTCGACACTGAAAGTATACGTATCACCGTTGGTGGCGGCACCGGTTTCGGGCACCCCGTCTTCGCCCTGCGGCACATCCAGGCCGTGAAAGTGAATCGTATGGCCATCGTAAGGCGCGGGTTCGCCTGCCATCATCATGGGTACCATCAGGGTAATGTTCGCTTGCGCGCCCACGCCCAACTCCAATAGCGGTCCGGGCAGTACCGGATCTGCGCAACTGCCCGGCCCGGTGCCATTCATCACGCAATACACCCAGAAATCAATGGCAGTGCCACCCAGGGTTTTGCTGATTTGCTGGACACTTAATGTGATTCCACCGCTGACATCAATGGCAGACGACTGGGTGGATGAAAACAAAAAGCAAGCGCCTAAAATGAGCTGCACGAGGCGGGTTGTCAAAAATAGATATGAATTTTTCATGGTTCTGAGCCTGAGAGCGGTCTGTTATCTGCCGATAATATAAGTTGCCGTGCCGTTAAGGTAGACGCCGTTACCGGTTTCCATTTGCGCGCTATGCACGTGTACTGGGAAAGTGCCTACCTGGGTCAAGGTAAACAATACCATGGCCGTGGAAGCGCGCTTGACGTTTATCGTCGTCACAATCGGGGCGGTGGCGAGGTTGGTGTATTTAAAGCCGCCTTCGCTGATGATTTGAAAATGATTGGAATGAAAATGCAGCGACTGGTCGAACTGGCCCGCGTTGACGATGCGAATTAAAAACGTCTCACCCACAGTGCCGTCGATGGTCGAAGCGGGATCTTGTTTGGCGGCGAAACCGCTTTTGCCATTCATCAGAAAATAGTTGGGATTGTATTGGCTAGTGTCCACTGTTCCCGGACTGTTGAGCCAGGTCTCGTCAAAATCGGCAATGACCCAGGTACGCTCCTGGTCAAACGCCGGGCCACCTGTCCATGCGGTGTTGGGGTTGCCCGCCGGGCGTACCACCACGGCGCCTTGCAAACCCAATGCACGACGCAACAACTGAGGATCGCCGTAGCGATATACCCCCGCCTCCGTGGGCGTGAACTGGAACTGACGGGTTTCGCCAGGAAGCAATTCAGGGGTATTGGTTAACAAACCTTCGATTTCAAAACGATGGGGGTTGATGTGGTCATTCACCACTTCAACGGTAGTAGTTTGGCCCACCACGGCTTCGATGACGGGTCCCGGGGTTTTTCCCGGTGGGGTGTTCGTCAAAGCGTAACCCATGGCGTTGAGTTGGGTGGCACCATTGCCAGTGATGGTGCTGGCGGCAATATCGATAATAGCGGGTTCGATGTACAACACATAACTGGTGGGTGGCGGGGGGGTGGTGTCATTGTCCTGATTAGTGGCAGATACCGGGGTCAGCGCCATGGCGTTGTAATTGCTGTCAGCACTCAGCACGGTAAAGGAAATGCTGTAATTAACATCACCATCTACGGTGGAGTCATCGACGCCGCTGACCGTGACCGATTGCGGAGTATCCCAGTCAGCGGCTGTAAAGGCGAGAGTGGCTGGTGAGACGGTACCTTCCAACGTATTGCTGCTGGTTAAGGTTATGTTCACTTCACTGACCGGTTGGCTGGTTAATACTGCAGTGAAAGTATCCGTGGTGAGATCTTCAGAAGTGATCAAACCCGATGCCGGCACCAGATTGATGCCGGCCGTGTCATTGTCCTGGTTGACGGCAGTCACCGCTGTTACCGCCAGGCCATTATAGTTGGCGTCGCTACTCGCCACGGAAAAAGTAACGTTGTAAGTGGCATCGCCATCCACCACAGAATCGTCGACACCCGTGAGCGTTACTGTTTGAGCCGTATTCCAGTTGCCGGTTGTGAAGTTTAAGCTGCCGGGCGATGCGGTAGCCTCGTCGGTATTGCTGCTGGTCACCGCAATGGTGACGGCGCTGGTCGGTTGACTGTCCAGCACGACGGTGAAGGTGTCGCTAGTGATATCCTCGGAAGTCAGTAAACCGGTAGATTGGCTTACGGTGACGCCCGCGGGTGTGGGCGTTTCGTTGTCCAGATTCACGCCATCGACGGGTGTTACAGTAAGATTGTTATAGTTTTGGTCAGCACTCTGCACAGTAAGGGCAATAGTGTAAGTGACATCGCCATCCACGCTGGCATCGTCG
Organism: Gammaproteobacteria bacterium; assembly: GCA_022340845.1. GTDB lineage: Bacteria > Pseudomonadota > Gammaproteobacteria > SZUA-152 > SZUA-152 > JAJDNG01. Next base: position 6,386 of record JAJDNG010000076.1, read on the forward strand.
ACACCGGTGAGCGTCACACTTTGCGCGATGTTCCAGTCGCCGGTAGTGAAAGTTAGACTGCTGGGCGCCACGGTCACTTCGCTGGTATCGCTGCTGGTTAAAGTGACTGTCACCAGGTCCGTTGGTTGACTGGTGAGTACAACGCTGAAGTTGGCGCTGGTGAGGTCTTCGGACGTGCTTAAACCCGAAGCGGGTGTTGTGGTGACGCCTGCGCTGTCGTTGTCCAGATTTGTGGCGGTCACCGGCGCCACAGTCAGGTTGTTATAATTGCTGTCACCGCTTTGCACTGCAAAGGAAATAGTGTAGGTGACAGTACCATCCACGACGGCGTCATCGACACCCGTCAGCGTTACGGGCTGGGGCGCGTTCCAGTTGCTTGTGGTAAAAGTTACGCTGCCGGGTGACACGGTTGCCTCATTGGTATCGCTGCTGGTCGGTGTGACTGTCACCGAGGCGGTTGGTTGACTGTCCAATACCATGGTAAATGTGTCGGTGGACAGCGATTCCGAGGTTTGTAGTCCTTGGGTTGGCGCAATGGTGATCCCCGCAGCCGGGGCGCTATCGTTGTCCAGGTTCACAGCCGCGACCGGCGTCACAGTCAGGTTGCTATAGTTGCTGTCGCCGCTTTGCACGGCAAAAGATACGGTATAATTCACAGCGCCATCCACCACCGCATCGTCAACCCCCGTGAGGGTCACCGTTTGGGGCATATTCCAGTTGGCTTCGGAAAACGTTAAGCTGCCGGGTGACACAGTCGCTTCGCCAGTATCGCTGCTGGTTAATGTGACGGTGACTTCGGCCGTTGGCTGGCTGGTTAATACCACGTTGAAATTGGCGCTGGTGAGATCTTCGGAAGTGCTTAAACCCGATGCTGGCGTTGCCGTGACCGCCGCGCTGTCGTTGTCCTGGTTGAGTACGGTTAACGGTGTTAACGTTATGCCGTTATAGTTGGCATCGGTGCTTTGTACGGTAAAGTCAATGTTGTAATTTACGTCCCCGTCTACCACCGCGTCGTCGACCCCGGTGACGGTAACGCTTTGAGCCGAATTCCAGGTGCCTGGCGTGAACGTAAGACTGGCGGGAGATACCAAGCCTTCATTGATATTACTGCTGCTGATGTTGACGGTGACATTGGCCGTAGGCGCGGACGTTAACACCACGCTGAACGATGACGAGGTTTGATTTTCGCTGCTGATCAGGCCGGAATCGGGATCTATGGTGACTCCCGGATTCAACGGCGGTAGCATGTCGTTGTCCGTGTTTTGCAATTGCACCGGGAGAATACTGATGCCGTTATAGTCCTGGTCGGTACTCTGCGATGCTAAACTGACGCTATACGCAACGGTGCCATCCACGGCATTGTCGTCCACACCGCTGACCGTGAATACCTTGGAAGTATTCCAGTCGTTCGGGGTAAACGTGACGCTGGCTGGGTTTACTGTCCCTTCATTCTCGCTGGAACTGCTTGCGACGATGGTTACATTGCTGGTGGGTTGGCTATTCAGTTGCGTGGAAAATGTCACGCTGGCTCCGTTTTCCGATGTGGTGAGCGGAGCATCAACGCTCGTGGCGGGGCTTACTGTCACGCCGGCGCCGGGTTTGGGGGGTGGCTGCGCGGAGTCGTTGTCGAGGTTGATGGCGGATATCGAACTTAGGGATAAGTTATGATAACGTCGATCACCGCTCTCGGTGGGGGAAAAAATAATACTGTACTCAATATCACCATCCTCAACCGCATCATCGACCCCTGTCACGACGATGGTTTTAGGCGTGGACCAATTGGCTGCCCCGAAACTGACCTGGTTTGTGTCCACCTGACCTTCGTTGGTATTGGAACTGCTGATCGCAATACTCACTATGGCATCCGGCTTGGAATTGAGCACTATGCTGAACTGTGCGCTGATGCCGTTTTCGGCCGTGATCAGGCCCGAGGTAGGGGACACGACAATACCGGGATTTGTGTTGTCGAACTCACAACCCGCCAGCAGAAACGCCAACAACAGATATGTCCACCCATAAGCCGATTTGAAAGCGCCTTGCATGGAAACAATACTGCTTTTTTCGAAGCGCTTCAGCGCCTGAGTATTAACGTTGCCCAATTGAAAACGATCGCCCCCCAGCCTACTTTGAATGCGTTACTGCGTAATGGTGAACCCTGTTGTGGTATAACCGGTTGTAAATACAGTATTTGATAGGATTCGTTATTCTACAACGATGTTACGACTATATTAGCGATTAACCAAAGGCAAGCCAAATGTTATTTTCCCCGGTTCGAGCCGGGGCCAGCGGTTGCCACCGGGCTTATGTCAGATTAACAATATTAAGGCCGCACAAGTGCTTGAGGGTTTGGTGCGAAAAATTGCCAAACCGCGCGAAACCGCAATCTATTGACAGGGGCTAAGACGTTAACGATCTTCAGACCCGGGGAATGGTGTGTTAGGTTGTAGGAATTATTCCAATGGTTG
>JAJDNG010000092.1 GCA_022340845.1 Gammaproteobacteria bacterium
GGATTCCCGTGTTAAAAAGATACCGAGCAGCCAAAACTCATTGCCACTGAGTTGAGCTGGTTGCAGTTGAGAGTAAAACCAAACGGTATTAGGTTTGACAGAATTGTGCGCCTGAACAATAAAGGCATATCATACAAACCGGCGATGATGACTGTTGGTGTCTGATGGATTGAGCGGCGCCGTCTTTTAAGTATTACATGTCTATTACCAAATCAACCAGCCTTGGTTTTTTACTTTTGTGGAATTTAGTGCATACGCCTTTAAACGCGCGACCGTTGCTACAGCTTCTACCTATGCAGTAGATGTTTTAACAAAAAAATAATAAATATGATAGTATTCGCACATTCAGATAAATGTCCCCGGGGGCTCAGGATATATCCGATTTTTAAAGCAAAATCGTTCCACTTATACGACTTAATTATTTCAACATTAGTGAAATCTGATAAAAAACCATATTTTAGTTTAAAATCTATTTCCTGCGACTTCGTCCTCATCCACATCAAATAGGATTTTTGTAAAGTGCACACTAGTCGACTAAGGCCGATTCAGCCATTTCATGACGTTCACCGATTTATTGTCGCCATTTGCCTAACATTCTCGGTGCTCGGTCTTACGGGCTGTTCCTGGATTATCAGCTCAACCACCAACGATTTTGCCGAGAATTTGTCTAGCTCCATCTTAAACCAGACCGATCCTGATATGGTCAAAGAAGGATTGCCGGCTTATCTGATACTCCTCGATGCCATGCTGCAGGGCGACCCGGACAATGAATCCATGCTGCGGGCTGCCGCTTCTTTGAACAATTCTTACGCAGGAATGTTTTTGCAGGATCCCGATCGCCAGAAAACCCTGACGTTGAAAGCCTTCGATTACGCCGGCAAAGCCGTCTGTATCCACGACAAAAAAGCCTGTGGTATTCAAACCATGCCATTTGAGGAATTCTCAAGCACCATCAATAACCTAAAAGTTGACGATGTGCCGGTTTATTACGTGCTGGGCACGGCCTGGGCCGGCTGGATCCAAGCGCATTCGGACGATTGGAACGCCATTGCCCAACTGGCGCAAGTGGAACGCATCATGCAGAAAGTCGTCGAATTGAACGAAGAATACGAGAACGGCGCGGCTCATATGTACCTGGGCGTCATTGCCACCTTGTTGCCGCCCGCCATGGGAGGCCGACCGGAAGTCGGGCGAGAACATTTCGAACGGGCCATTGCCTTGTCACAAGGAAAAAATTTAATGGCTAAAGTTGTCTACGCCCGCCACTATTGCCGCCTGGTATTTGACCGGGAATTGCACGATAAATTAGTCAACGAAGTGCTCAATGCGAATCCCGAAGTACCCGGTTTTACATTGATCAATACCATCGCACAACAACAGGCTAAACAGCTTGCCGCCAGCGCGGACGAGTACTTTTAAGAACGCTTTAAAAGTCAACCACATTTGACATCAATCAAATTTAAAACAGGCGATTTCATTCACTTCGTCTTAGGAGGTTAGGTGAAACAATTTTCTTATTGGACAGCATGCATTCTTGTTATAGCTTTAGGACTGGTTCATACACCGTCTCACGCGGCTCGTTTTAAAATCGCGACACTTTCCCCCGACGGCTCCACGTGGATGAAAAAAATGCGTGAAGGCGCCAAAGAAATCGAATCAAGGACTGACAAGCGCGTTAAGTTTAAATTCTATCCTGGTGGTGTCATGGGCCAGGACAAAGCCGTGATGCGTAAAATGCGAGTCGGGCAACTTCAGGGTGGCGCATTTTCCAATGGAACCTTGGCTGCAACGTATCCCGGCGTGCAAGTGTATAACCTGGTGATGAAGTTCAAGTCCTACGAAGAAGTCGATTACGTACGCAAGAAAATGGATTCTTTGATTATCCAGGGGCTGGAAGACAACGGTATAGTGGCGTTAGGACTTTCCGAAATCGGGTTTGCTTATTTAATGTCCACAAATCCCATCGCCACCGTCGATGACCTGCGCCAACAAAAAACCTGGATACCGGAAAACAATATCGTCGCCACGCATGCCTTAAACGCGTTTTCGGTCAACCCCATTCCGTTGCCACTGCGCGACGTGTTAGTTGCACTGCAGACCGGCATGGTAAATACCGTTGCCGGCTCCCCTATAGGCGCGTTAACACTGCAATGGCATACCAAGGTGAAATATGTGACAGACCTCCCGTTGGCTTACATTTACGGTGTTATGGTTTTGAATAAAGATGACTTCGACAAAATCAAACCCGAAGACCAGGCAATAGTGCGCGAAGTCATGGGAGGCATCTCCGCCGAAATGGACGTATTAAACCGTAAGGACAACCAAGCGGCGCTGGAAGCAATGCTCAACCAGGGTATCACCCTGATTGAACCCAAACCTGAGGCTGTGGCCGAACTGAAAAAGCTGGTGGTCACTGCAAACAAGAATCTGATTGCATCGGGTGGCCTTTCCGAGGATTTAGTGAAAACCATGGACAAATACTTGCAGGAATTCCGCTCCCAACACGCCCAAACACATGACTGACAATCCCCAAACCCCAAATACACTGAACCGGCTGAATTCCGCCCTGGTCAAGACGGAGGACTGGATACTGGTCGGTATTCTGTGTTCCATGTTGTTAATAGCGGTCACGCAGATCGTGCTGAGGAATTTCTTCGGCTTCGGCGTGATTTGGGCGGAAACGCTGGTGAGGGTTTTGGTACTCTGGACTGCGCTCATCGGTGCGATGGTCGCCACACGTCAGAGCAAACATATCAACATTGATATCGTCTCCCGCTATCTCTCACCCAAGGCCAAAGCCCTGGTGGACGCGGTAGTCAGCCTGTTCACGGCGACCGTGTGCCTCGTCATTATGTATTACAGCTGGGTTTTCGTCGCGCTGGAATACCAAGACGGCAGCCTGGCGTTTGCCCACGTCCCAAATTGGGTGTGCGAGTCCATCATCCCGATTGCTTTCATGATCATGGGCACGCGTTATGTGATTACGTTTGTCGGCGATATACTTCAATTTACCCGTAAGGTCACATAATGGCACTGCTTGCGGCTATTCTCTTAATTGTTTTTTTATTCTTAGGCGCGCCGATATTCTCCGCTATCCTGGCAGCCACCATGCTGGGGTTCTTTTACGCGGAAATCGACTTGTCCGCCGTCGCCGTGGAACTTTACCGGGTTATCGATACCCCTCTGCTGGCTTCTCTGCCATTTTTTACCTTCGCCGGATATATCTTAAGTGAAAGCCAGACATCACAACGGTTGATGCGTTTGTCACAAGCGATTTTCGGCTGGGCACCCAACGGCCTGGCCATTGTGGTGTTGATCACCTGCGCAATATTCACGGCGTTTACCGGCGCATCGGGAGTCACCATTCTGGCGTTAGGTGCGTTATTGTATCCGGCACTGACTCAAACGGGATATCCGCAAAAATTCAGCCTCGGCCTGGTGACCACTTCCGGCAGCTTAGGATTATTACTACCACCGTCGATTCCGTTGATCCTGTACGGCATCATCATGCAACAAATGAACATCGGCGGCGAGTTCAGTTTCGAGCAAATTTTCCTGGCCGGTTTGTTTCCGGGCTTGTTTTTGATATTCGTATTGTCGCTTTGGGTTTTCTGGTCCAACCGCCACCACCGTATACCGACCATCAAATTCTCCGGCAAAGAAGTACTCAGCGCATTAAAAGAAGCCAGATGGGAAATCCCTCTGCCTGTCTTTGTGTTTGCCGGCATCTTTGGCGGCATTCTGGCGGTATCGGAAGTCGCTGCGGTCACTGCATTGTATGTGTTGATCGTGGAAGTATTCATCTACAAAGAAATTAAAATACGCGACCTGCCCAAAGTCGGCACGGAATCCATGTCCATGGTAGGCGGCATTATTCTCATCCTGGGCACTTCCATGGCATTTACCAATTATCTCATTGACGCCGAAGTACCGGGCACGTTGTTTGAGTGGGTTAAAGCCCACGTGGATGACAAACTCACATTCTTATTATTGTTAAATGTGTTCCTGCTGATATTGGGCGCAGTGCTGGATATATTCTCCGCTCTGGTTATCGTAGTTCCACTGATCTTGCCCATTGCGGTCGGCTACGGCATCCATCCGCTGCACTTGGGGGTGATTTTTCTGGCGAACATGCAAATCGGATATTTCACCCCTCCGGTGGGCATGAACTTGTTCATCGCCAGCTACCGCTTCGAAAAATCCATCATTGAGCTATACCGGGCCTGTATCCCGTTTATGTTTGTCTTGATGGCAGCGGTGTTGATTATCACCTACTGGCCGTCATTGACTCTGTTTTTAATAAAATAATAATCAAGCGTAACCGCCACCTGGACATCCATGGCAGGCGGCACTGAAACTGAATTGGGGAGTCAGTCCATGAATAAGTGGTTATTCCTGTCGATTGTTTTCGCCGGCTTTTTGAATTGGTATTCGGATGGCTGGATTTTCTCTTCCCTGAATTCCGTTGGCGCTAGTTCTTATAACGATGAAATCATGGCAATTACCCCGCTGCACGACGAAGACGTTATTCTGTACGCAACCCAGTGGTGTGGATATTGTAAAAAAACCCGGGCTTTTTTGGACAACAAGGGTATTGCCTATATTGAATATGACATAGAGCATTCGGCGATTGGCCGCCAGCAATATGCGAGTCTAAACGGCAACGGTGTCCCCTTAATGATCGTAAAATCGGAAATTATCCGCGGTTATAGCACAAAAGCCATTATGAATGCGCTGGCAAAATAACCCGTTAATATCAATCGCATCACTGGCGCAGTGCGGTATTACGACTGGTGTGAATGCTTGGCATCAATGGCTAGTCACACCCATCCTAATATTAAAAAAATTACGTTAATTGAGTAATATGTTCAGCATCGGTTCAGGTAATCCAGCGTAGACTAGCCTCACCTTCAGCAAATATTGCCCTATATTTGTATGTAGTAGCCCCCTGAAAAGCCCGCGGCCCCGCGGGCTTTTTTATTTTATCGCCAGCGAGTGTTACCTCCAGTTTGTTTTTGACCGCAGCGACATTCAGCACGAGTTCAGCTTGTCAGGAATATACTGGTTCCACCTTCAGCAAGCTATACCCCTCTGTTATAGCGTGCCCCCTAAAAAAACCCGCAGGAAGCGGGTTTTTTTATTGACTGATGAATTATTGACTCTTCGCTTTATGGGCTCGATGTGAAGGCTTGTGTAATCTGTTGGTTTATGTGCAGTAAGATAATGCTTTCACTCAACGATGATCGAAGGCGATGATTTGATGCTATGGATTTAGGGTTGATTCAGCATGGGTTCAGCTATGCGGGCGTAGAATGTACTCACCTTCAGCAAATATTGCCCTATATTTGTATGTAGTAGCCCCCTAAAAAGCCCGCACCCCCCGCGGGCTTTTTCTTTTTATCGGCTAAATCTCCACGCACTGCCCGGCTTGTTTTCGAAACCCACGCACACAGTCCCAGCCGTTGCCCAGATAGTTAAGCCTGGCATTGTCAGGTATATCGATTCTTTGGCATTCTTTACCCAGCTTGACGTGTCCATGTTTGCATTGCCAGCCGGTACCGGTGTAGTTGAGCGTGGCGTTTTCAGGGATTATCACTTCCTCACAGGCATCTCCGGCCTGCACATAACCGAATTTGCAGTCCCAACCGGTACCGAGATAATTCAATTTGGCATTGGGCGGTACTGTCACTTCCAGACATTGCTCACCCGCTTGACGGTAACCGTATTTGCATTGCCAATTGGTGCCGTAAAAATTCAGTTTGGCATTGGGGGGAATAGGCATTTCCACACACGCCGAACCCAGTTGCTGAAATCCCCTTTTGCATTGCCAATCGTTTTGCATAGCATTGAGCTTGGCGTTTTCCGGTAGCTGGATTTTTTCACAGCGGGAATCCTGGCGCACATACCCCGGCAGACACAACCAGTCCGTGCCGCGGACATTCAATCTGGCATTTTCGGGCATTGGCACTTCCTGACAAACATCGTCTTGACGGAGATAGCCGCGTTTACATTCCCAGCCGGTGCCAAAAAAGTTAAGCCGGGCGTTCTCCGGTACCTCAATGCCGGTCGGTGTGGAGTCCGTACTGCGGGCATCGGGATTTCTCTTTATATAACCATCGTGAGCATTGGTGAGTTCGTAATACAGATCGGATTTTTCACCAAGCTCCGATTTGGAATCGAACTGCTTGGTCTGGGTGCGAAACAAATAATGCGGTTCGACGTACTCACCGTTTTCATCATAGTAACCTTCTATCCATACGTCACCGGCATAAACAGTGCCCAGCGCGCTGGCCAGCAGTGTGGTCACAAGCAATATTTTCATTGATTTCAGCGTGTTATACGCCCCCAGGTTCATATCCTTAATCTCTCCAGCAAAACAATCAGCGGTCGCGAGCCCTTGTCGCGGCACGCCCGTCAGAGTTTATTTATATCATATTTTGCCGCACACAAACCCAGGAAAACAACCGGCCTGGTGGCTGATTGTTAACGACCAAAGCCGCTATCGCTTTGTATTTTTTGTATTTTTTATGTTAAGCCGCGTTTGATAATGACCAGAATTGGTGTTTTGTCCGATAAGGCAGGCGGTTCGATGGTATCAACGGCATACTTGTCATTATCCAAGTGTGAACTCCACTCTAGTACGGCTCGGGTTTCCTGTTCCCCACCGGGGTGGCCACGATAAGCCAGAATCGAAATCACCCCACCCGGCAGTAAGTGTGGTAACGCGGCGCGCAACGCTGATACGGTGGATTCGGCTCGTGTCACCACGGCCTTGTCGCTGCCGGGTAAATACCCCAAATTGAACATCACCGCCTTGATACGGTGTTGCATGGGCTTAGGGATACAATCGTTCAAGTCGGCATGGCTTTGCAGCAACAAAGTCACTCTATGTTGCAGGTTGTGTTGTTGCAGCATGTTGCGGGCATTTTGGAGGGACTGCTGCTGTATATCAAAGCCTAATACACGGCCGGTTTGAGTCACGGCTTTGGCAAGAAATACCGTGTCGTTGCCATTACCCACCGTCGCATCGATAACCGTGTCCCCCGGCTGAATCAGCTCAGCCAGAATGTGCTGGGCTTTGTCCACTAATGAGAGATAGGCCATTGTTATAAATAAGACGCAAACCGCCGAATATCCGTTTCCTGAGGTAAACGTGTCGAGCCGGTTAAAACGTCCGCGAATTTTTCCGCGTAATAGGGAATCCACAGCGCCCCTTTGGCACCGAATCCGTTAAACACGCCCAACTGAGGATAGCGCGGATGCATTCCTATAAAAGGTTGTTTATCGCGGGTACCAGGTCGCACACCGCACTCATGGTCGACCACCTGGCAAGTGCTATCGGTTTGGCTCAGTAGCCGATAGGCCGCAAGCAACTCCTGTTTGCCCTGCAATGTAGGCTCCCCGTCGATAGGCTGCCATTGGAAAGTAGCGCCCACTTTTACCCGGTCCGGCGCTACCGGCAACAACCATTTGCCCCGATTGACAATATACTGAGGTACAGGTTTGGACACTTTGAGGCTCAAGATTTCACCTTGCGCGGGTTGTAAGGGCAAGCCGGAGAACCAGGGGTTGCGGCTAATGCGATGGCCTTCGCAGAATACAAGGTGGTTTGCCCACACATCCTGGTAAATCACCGCATCCGGCAACAGACGGATTTCATCGTAACGGATATCCGTTGCAATGAAACTGTCTTGCCGTTGCAAAAATGTTTTGATGCCGGCCAGCAATTCGCGGGTATTCAAATAACCTGAGTGCCGAACGTAACAACCCCCATAATCATTCAGGCAGCCGGGGTCTGACTCCAATGCATTGGCGAAATAACGTTGATATTCCGGCTCAGAGCGCCTGTGCTTCCAGAGATCCCGCTGTTGCGGTGAATCGAACAGTCGCAATACAGGCATCTCATGGTACAGCGGGCGGTTGAAAAATCCTTCCATTGAGCGATAAGTACGTAGCGCCGCCGGCAAGCACCGGTCGACATTCCATGATTTGAGCAACCGCTTACCACTGATGGGATTCACCAGACCCGCCGCAACCAGTGATGAAGAACCGTGATGATGGTCGTCCATAACGACTACCCGCAATTGCTTTTGAATGAGCTGCCACGCCAACAGACTGCCGGCCAGCCCTTGTCCGACAATGATGACGTCTACTTTCATGGAATAATGGGTGAGAGCGAAGCTGGCAATTATGCGCTGTTGTACAATTCAATGATGGTATTGTCCACTTCGCGCTTTTTCTCCATGGTGGCATCGTTGCGCCGCTTCTGCACCCCGCTGAGATATTCCGACGTCACATCACCGGTGACATATTCCCCGTTGAACACCGAGCTGTCGAATTGCGCAACCCGCGGATTGCCGTATTTGGCGGCAGCAATCAAGTCCTCCAAATCCTGGTATACCAGCCAGTCAGCACCGATTTCCTCGCAGATTTGCGCTTCATCGCGATCGTGACCCACCAGTTCAGTCTTGGAGGGCATGTCTATGCCGTAAACGTTGGGATAACGTACTGGCGGTGCGGCGGAGGCAAAATACACTTTGCGGGCGCCCGCTTCGCGGGCCATTTGGATGATTTGTTTCGAGGTGGTACCACGCACGATGGAATCATCCACCAGTAACACGTTTTTGCCTTTAAACTCGAGGTCTATGGCATTTAACTTCTGACGCACCGATTTTTTACGTTGTTTTTGCCCCGGCATGATAAACGTGCGGCCGATATAGCGGTTTTTCACAAATCCCTCCCGGTATACCACACCCAGCTTGTTAGCTAACGGTAACGCCGAGGTGCGACTGGTGTCCGGTATGGGGATAACAACATCGATATCGTGGTTGGGAATCGCGCGGAGGATTTTTTTAGCCAGCTTTTCACCCATGCGCAATCGGGCTTTGTAAACGGAAATGTTATCCATAATGGAATCCGGGCGGGCAAAATACACATGCTCGAAAATGCACGGCGAGAGCACCGGATTGGCGGCGCATTGTTTGGTAAATAAGTTGCCATCGATATCGATGAACACCGCTTCGCCGGGCTCGATATCGCGCACCAGATCGAAGCCCAGAGACTGCACAGCCACACTTTCCGAGGCCATGATGTATTCGGTGCCGTTGTCTGTCTCTCGCTTGCCAAACACTATTGGCCGTATGCCATGGGGATCGCGAAACCCGACAATGCCAAATCCGGTGATCATGGCGACACAGGCATAAGCCCCTTTACAGCGCTCATGCACCTGGTTAACGGCGTTGAATATATCGTCGGCTTCCACGCTGAGTTTGCCCTTGTCCTGCAGCTCATGGGCAAATACGTTCAGCAGGATTTCGGAATCGGAGTCGGTATTGATATGGCGGCGATCGGCGCGGAATAAATCGACTTTGAGTTGCTCGTCATTGGTAAGGTTGCCGTTGTGCGCCAGCGAGATGCCGTAAGGCGAATTGACATAAAAGGGCTGCGCTTCGGCGGAACTGGAACAACCGGCAGTGGGATAGCGCACATGGCCTATGCCCATGCTGCCGGTCAAGCGTAACATATGGCTGGTGCGGAACACGTCGCGAACCAAGCCATTGCTTTTACGCAGATACAAGCGGCCGTTATCGCACGTCACGATACCAGCGGCGTCCTGACCGCGATGTTGAAGCACGGTCAAGCCGTCATATAACATTTGATTAACGGCTTGTTTCGCTACTATACCAATAATGCCACACATCAGAGCGCCCTCTCGTTAGAACAATAAAAAATGGTTAACACGGCAAGCTAATGACTTGCTAGCCGGTCTGGGTAAAGTGGCTGGCGATTTCCGGCGCAACCGTGGTTTGCAACCAACCGGCAAACTGCTCAAAATGGCCGATCATCACCGATTCCCGCCACCACGGATCTTTGGGTAACGTCGTCAGTCCCGCCAACAACACCAGCATGGCGACCAAGACACCGCCTCTGGCAATGCCGAATATCATACCGATTAAACGGTCAGTACCGGTGAGTCCGGTTTTATCCACCAAGTGTGATGCCAAGTGGTTGATTAATGTAGAGAGTATTAGTGTTAAAACGAACAAAATCGTAAATGCGATAATAATACGCAATGAAGGAATGGTGATGCTGCTTAAAAACAACTCAGCCAAACTGTTGGAAAATCGTAACGCCACCCAAAATGCGGCCACCCAGCCAGCCAATGACAACGCTTCACGGACGAATCCTCTCACCAGGCTGATACCCGCCGATATGGTGATAATGACGGGGATGACAAAATCAACCCATACCATGGTTGTACATAGAGTTGTACATAGGGTTGCAAATAACGACTTGTTGATCACCGCGCTGCGGCTGTGAAAAGCTTGACAACGATAAGTCCACCCGGATGAAAGAGGCTGCCCGAACAAAGGCGGATTTTACCAAACCACGGCAGTAAACAAAATGAATATTACCCCTTGCGACCATTGGAAATTAGGGGTATTTCATCACCAGGCCGCTCAAATTGGTCTTTTTCTTAATGGTAGCTTGGATTTTTTCCGCATCGGCGCGGTTAATTTCCGGTCCCACCCGTACCCGATACACCGTTTTATTGTCACTCACTCCGGTGACCACAAAACTGGCCATACCCATTTTGCGCAATTTATCACGCAATTTCCGGGCGTTGGGTTGTCGGCTGAAGCTGCCCACTTGAACCACCCAGCCAGTCACGTCGCTGGGCTTAATGCCCGCCGCTTGGACCGGCGCCGCCTGCGCCGGCTCAGCTGGCGTTTGTGATGACGTTTGGGAAGGTGTTGGCGCTGGCTTTGAATCAGGCTGTGACGTGGGCGTCGGGGCATCGATAGGTTGCGGTTTGATATCGGGTTTGATAGCGGGTTTTACGACCATGACCGGCTGCGGCGTCTGTGCAGGTGGATTCGCCGCCTGCTCAGCTTGTTTTGTCAGATTGGCCGCTTCGGGTATTGCCTCGGTCGGTTTCTCCTGCGCTATCGGCTCCCGTAACGGCACTTTTTCCAGTGTTTTTGCCGGCAATGGCAATGGTACCGAAACTTGCGGAGATTTGATTTCGTAGACCGGTTCGGGTGGAATGCTGGACTCGAACTTTTTTTCCTGTTCATCTTGCCCGGTGAATAACATGGGCAAAAATATCACCGCCAATGAAATCAGGACAATGGCTCCCACCAAACGCTGTTTTAACAAAATATTCACTGAATTCCTCGAAATCGTTACAATTAAATCAACCAGCCTGTCAGCCGGGAAATAATAGCCCCGCGACCAGTCGCGGAAACTTCAAAATTATACGCTCATTTATTGCTGTCGTGGCAGTAGTGCCGCCACCGTGTAAAAAGACCCAAAAACCACGATACGGTCACCGGGCTTGGCGGCTTGACCGGCAGTCTCATAGGCGCTTTTTATACAATCAAATGTCTGGATACTACCGCTTGCATGGGGGACGCCTTGTATCACTTGTTCCGCCACGTAATCCGCACCCGCGCCTCGTGCAACATTTAACCCCCCCACGTACCATTTGTCGATGACAGATTGCAGCGTATGCGCCACCGCGGCTATGTCCTTGTCTTTTAACATGCCTATCACCGCATGGGTTGTCCCATGGCAGGTCATCGTGCTTAGATTGCGCGCCAGTGCCTGGGCGGCTTGCGCATTGTGCGCCACGTCAAAAACGCGGTTCACTGCGCCGGGCACCACCTGAAAACGACCGGGAATAAACGTGTGCTCAAGTCCTTTTGCTACACAATGTTGTTCCAACGATAATCGATTATTTAATAATTGCAGCACCATGAGCACGCCGGACGCATTGTGTAACTGAAAGTCTCCCACCAGCGACGGATTAGGATAATGTACAGATGCGCAATCCTCCCATTGCCAACACCAGTGGGAATCATCCAACTTACTGTGTCTAAATGCCTGGTTGATAAAATAGGGTTTTGCCTTTATCTCGCGCGCCGCGGCACGCAATGACTCAGGCGGATCCGGATCGACACACACCATGGGTTTTCCATAACGCATAATGCCGGCTTTTTCCCTACCGATCTGTTCCCGGTCTTCCCCCAGCCAATCCACATGATCGATATCCAGCGCCGTAATCAAGGCAACGTCGGGATCAATGATATTCACCGCATCCAGACGCCCGCCCAGACCAACCTCTAGCACGACCACATCCGGTGAGGCTTGTGCAAAAATCACCAATGCTGCCAGCGTGCCGAATTCGAAATACGTCAGTGCTATATCGCCGCGGGAGTCTTCCACTCGCGCAAACGCTGTGCATAATGTATCGTCATCCACAGGCTCGCCGTTGATGCAAATGCGTTCGTTATAACGGAACAAATGAGGCGACGTGTACGACCCGACCCGATAACCGCATTGTGTCAATATGGATGTTAACATGGCAACACAGGAGCCTTTACCATTGGTGCCGGCCACCGTAACCACCGCCCCCCACTGCGGCGCAAGCTGCATGCGTTCGTAGACCGCTTTCACCCGCTCCAGGCCCAGTTCGATGGCATTGACATTCAGTGTTTCCTGATACGCTAACCAGTCGGCAAGGTTATCTAAGCGCATAGGGTGCTCTGGTGTGTCGGTTTAAAGGGATATTTGTGGAATTGATATTTATGGTTGATGCCTTTAATTCTGCAAAATCAGGCTTGAATCACGGGATTGAAACGCCAAAAAACACGATGCGTTGTTGCTGTCTAAATTGGTTGATGGCTTAATTTATTGCTGTCTTAACAGGCTACCAACAGCGGCTTTATCAAACAGGTGTTGCCTGATGCGTTAACGCCGATAAAATCCCCGCCAGATCGTCGCGCATATTGCGCCGGTCGATGATCATATCCACGGCACCGTGCTCCAATAAGAATTCACTGCGCTGAAATCCCTCAGGCAGGGTTTGGCGCACGGTTTGTTCGATAACGCGCGGACCAGCGAATCCGATGAGCGCTTTGGGTTCGGCTACATTGATATCACCCAACATGGCTAAACTGGCTGAAACACCACCCATCGTGGGATCGGTCAACACGCTGATAAACGGCAGCCCCCGTTTGCGCAATTTCGCCAGCGCCGCGCTGGTTTTCGCCATTTGCATGAGTGAAAACAACGCTTCCTGCATACGCGCACCGCCACTGGCAGAAAAACACACAAAAGGAATATTGTGTTCGATGGCCGTATCCACACAACGCACGAATTTCTCCCCCACTACCGAACCCATGGAGCCGCCCATGAAACGAAACTCGAACGCAGCCGCCACCAATGGCACGCCTTTGACATTTCCCATCATGGCAATCAAAGCATCTTTTTCAGCAGTGCTTTTTTGCGCGGCAGTAATGCGGTCTTTATATTTTTTTTGATCTTTAAATTTCAGTGCGTCCACTGGCTCAATATTCATGGCGATTTCCACCCGTGGTTCTTCGTCCAGGAAGTGCTGCAGTCGCCGCCGGCCACCCAGCCGCATGTGATGATCGCACTTGGGACAAACTTCCTGGTTGCGTTCCAACTCTGCCCGATACAACACCGCGTTGCAAACTGCGCATTTGGTCCACAGACCTTCAGGGACCGCTTTCTTCTGCCCGCCTTCGGTGCGAATGCCGGTGTTAAAAATTTTCTTTAACCAACTCATGTTGTTGTTAACTCGCTCTTGGTATTTTGTGAATTACAGGCAGCCTATGGCTGCATGTTTAATTTTATCGAAGGTATTTTAAGAATTTGTATTTTCGGTATCCATGGCGTTGCGCATAGAGGCCAATAATGCGCTGACCTCACGGACAACAGTATCGTGGTCCTCACGATTAAGCTCGATTTTACCGATTAATGCGCTGCCCACGACTACCGCATCGGCCGCTTGTGCAACCGCCCTGGCGGATGCGCCGTCTTTAATGCCAAACCCCACCCCGATGGGCAAATCCGTCAACTGCCGCAGGTGGGCGATTTTTTCCGCCACTGCTTCGGCATTTAAATGTCCCGCGCCGGTCACCCCTTTTACCGACACATAATAAACATAACCGCTGGCCACACGACATATTTTTTTCACCCGCTCGTCACTGGTGGTCGGAGCCAGCAAAAAAATCGGATCGATAGCATATTGCTTTAACTCTTGCAGAATTTGATCGGCTTCTTCCGGCGGGAGATCCACCGTCAACACACCGTCCACGCCTGCTTCCGCGGCCGCTTTAGCAAAGGCGCCGTAACCCATGACTTCCACGGGATTAAGATAGCCCATTAATACTATAGGCGTTTTCGTGTCGGTCTGCCGAAACTCGCGAACCATCGCCAACACCTGCCGCAAGCTCACATGGTGTTCCAAAGCCCGTTCGCTGGCTCGCTGAATCACCGGACCGTCGGCCATGGGATCGGAGAAAGGCACGCCCAACTCAATAATGTCCGCTCCCGCTTGCACCAGCGCATGGGCCAGAGGGACGGTCAGTTCGGGCACGGGATCACCTGCGGTGATGTACGGAATCAACGCCTTGCGGCCCTGGGACTGCAAGAGTTCAATACACTGTGTAATACGGCTCATTCAACTTAATCCTATTTCTGCAACTTATTTTTTATGCTAATTGGTTTGGTAACGAAATACTGAATCCGTTATTGTGCTAAACCGTTATGCCATCCAGGGCCGCTACCGTATGAATATCCTTGTCACCACGACCGGACAAATTGACAATAATAATTTCGTCTCTGGACATGGCCGGGGCCACTTTGGCCACCTGCGCCAGGGCATGGCTGGACTCCAACGCGGGTATGATGCCTTCGATACGGGTCAGATCATGAAACGCTTGCAACGCTTCTTTATCCGTGACAGCCACATATTCCACCCGCCCGGTGTCTTTTAACCAGGCATGTTCTGGCCCGACGCCAGGATAATCCAGCCCGGCAGACACCGAATGCGTTTCGATAATTTGCCCGTCCGAGTCTTCCATGAGGTAGGTTCGGTTACCATGCAACACCCCCGGTTTACCAGCACACAAGGGCGCCGCATGATGGCCGGTGGCCAAGCCGTCGCCGGCGGCTTCCACACCGGTCATAGCCACATCGGCATCATCTAAAAAGGGATAGAACAACCCTATCGCATTAGAGCCCCCTCCCACACAGGCAATCAAGCGGTTTGGCAGGCAATCGCGTTGCTGCAAAATCTGCCGCCGGGCCTCACGGCCAATCACTGCCTGAAAATCCCGCACCATGGCAGGATAAGGATGAGGGCCTGCGACGGTTCCAATAATATAGAAAGTATCATCCACGTTGGTCACCCAATCCCGCATGGCTTCATTTAACGCGTCTTTTAAGGTTTTTGAGCCGGACTCCACTGCGACTACTTTGGCACCCAGGAGCTTCATGCGATAAACGTTAATGGCCTGACGCTGGATGTCTTCCGCACCCATATACACAACACACTCCAGGCCTAATCGCGCCGCCACCGTCGCCGACGCCACCCCGTGCTGACCCGCGCCGGTTTCGGCGATGATTCGGGTTTTTCCCATACGCTTGGCCAGCAAGGCCTGGCCTATAGTATTATTCACTTTGTGCGCACCGGTGTGGTTAAGGTCTTCCCGCTTTAAAAATATCTGCGCGCCACCAAGGCGCTGGCTCCACCGTTCGGCAAAATACAAGGGGCTGGGACGGCCAACATAATGCTTTAAATCGTCGTCCAGTTCTTTAAGAAAATCCGGATCTTTTAGATAGGTTTCATACGCCTGGCGCAGTTCATCTAACGGAACCATTAAGGTCTCAGCGACAAACTGCCCTCCATAATTTCCGAAGTGACCGCCCGCATCGGGCATATTCAGGTAAGATTGAGATTGTGGCTTGACGATTGACTGGCTAGACATTATTAACACCTCGTATAAATGCAGACATTTTCTCCGGATCCTTAATCCCTTTTTCCACTTCCACACCGCTACTGACATCAACCGCAAACGGTCTGACAGCGGAAATCACCTGCCACACATTTTTCGGAGTCAATCCGCCGGCAAGAATAATATGCTTGCTCAAATCCTTTGGAATCAGCGACCAGTTAAACGATTGTCCTGTGCCGCCGGGTATGCCGGGCACATACGTATCCAATAACAACCCCCTGGCACTGGCGTAGCGTTTTGCCTGCTCGTGCAGATTTACGCCGTCTTTTATGCGAATCGCTTTGATGTATGGTTTGTTGTAACAGGTACACTCACCAGGTTCTTCATTGCCATGAAATTGCAGGATATCCAACGGCACCCGGTGCAAAACGGCCGCCACATGTCTGGGCGTGGGATCGACAAACAATCCGACGACGGTAACGAAGGGAGGCAATACCGCCAGGATGGATCTTGCCGTATCGATATCGACCTCCCGGGGACTTTTATCATAAAACACCAGCCCAATGGCATCGGCACCCAAATGGGCGGCTTTCATAGCATCGTCCGGACGGGTAATGCCGCATATTTTAACGCGAGTTCGCATTGCCTTGTATTCCTATTGATGTCTTCACACAATTTACGGTTTGTTCAATTCTAATTTTTGCGCCATTGCGCGCAGCGCCACCGCGCACGCGGGGGCAATCGGACCACTCTACCAGACCAGCTGGGTGTGAGTGGTTTTCGGCAAGTCAAAATCCGGTCCGTAATCAACGTCCACCAAATACAACCCATACGGCGGGGCCGTCACGCCACCCAACGCCCGCTCCCGGCTATGCAGCACCTGTTGACTCCAAGCGACCGGTTGCTCTCCTGCGCCGATGGTCATCAGTACGCCGGCGATATTTCTTACCATATGATGCAAAAATGCATTGGCTTGTATATCAATGATGATCAAATCGTCTTTGCGAAACACGTTTAACTGATGCACCGTTCTTACGGGTGTCTTGGCTTGGCACTGCGAAGCCCGATAGGCACTGAAATCGTGTTCTCCCACTAAACAGACTGCCGCCTCCGCCATGCGTTCCACATCCAGCGGGCGGTGGTCCCAGGTTACCCGATACGCCAAGAAAGTCGGCCGAACGTGGCGGTTAAAAATCACATAACGATAACGCCGGGATTGTGCGGAAAAACGGGCATGAAACGCCTCCGGCACTTCTCGCGCCCAAATCACCGCCACCGTCTTGGGTAAATTGGCATTGGCGCCAAACACCCAGGAACGTTCACTGCGCTGGGAATGGCTATCAAAATGTACGACCTGAGCGAGTGCGTGCACCCCGGTATCGGTACGTCCTGCGCAGACAACGCGCACCGGGTGGTCAGCCACGAAACCCAGCGCGTGTTCGACTTTATCCTGCACGCTGACGCCGTTTTCCTGATATTGCCAACCGTTAAAGCCACTGCCGTCGTATTCGATACCTACTGCTATTTTCATTTAATTAGGATTGATGCACAGCCAAAAAGTATTTAATTTTACTGGAAAATATTCCCAAGAGCATGGGTTTTAAGGAAATTTCCGGCTAGATTTTTGATCATTTTCACAGTGAATTTGGGAGCCGTCAATTTTACTATACATTTCATAGAGATACACAGAGCCCACCAAATGTTCACGACAATGAGTTTGGCATAAACACAGAACCGGCCAAGAGGCCGGTTCTGTCAACAACGTTACAAAACAATAGCGATCAGTTATACAACTCACCTTTTTCGTACTGCTTCCTGAATCGCTTCGCAGCGCGCAAGGCTTTTTGCTCGTCTTTGTCGGAGATGCTATTGACGTCGCCGACGAAAAAGGTTTTGTTGTTGGGATTGCCTTTAGAGTCCTTAAAATGAACGCTGTAGCTTACATAAGTAATGCCCCGGCGCTTGTCGTATTTGGTGGTGCGAGAAATACCACGCAAACCGGTATTACTTTTTACTGGACGTTTTGCTTTTTCTTTGTATTTATCCCTAATTTCATCACGCCATTCCAAAGCGGCTTGTAAGGCTTTCCTTTTACCGCCGTATTGGTTATGGGAAAAGTACTTACTGCGCTCGATTCCCTTTCTTACCACTCTCACCTGGAAACCCATACCATCAGGTTCTGTTATATTTTCATGTTTAGCCAAGGCTCTTTACCTCTCTGTCTGTTGTGTACTACTGTTTCCTATTCCTGTGTATCGAGACAAGCATCACTGACAACCGCCACCGCTGATCAAGTATTGGGTCGTGGTACTGGTTCTGGTTCTTGGTTTTGGTTCTTGGTACTGGTTCGTGGCATCGGCCCATGAAAACCTGCCGTAAAAATCCACCGCAAAATCCATCCACCAAACCATCCACAAACCATCGTGGACAACGATCACTAACAACTCACTGAGAAAACATTCTGGTGAACCAGTCTGGCAAATCCCCTTTCGGCGATATTGCGAGGCTGCGCCTTCACAGCGTTGTTATCCCTGAACCTCCTTGAACCACTCTGAACTTCCCTAACCCAACACCTGATCTAATCCAAATCCTAAGACCCGGTCAAAAGCGACAAACGATTGGCGTAAGCTTTTTCGACACACAGCCCGTCCAAAAATTAACGCTTCTTACTATCCGGCCCCGCTTCTGTATTATTTTTCCAGAGGGCCTTCCATAATATTAACTCGTGTTCCAATTTCTACAAGGTCAAATAACGAAATAACATCTGAATTACGCATTTTTATGCATCCATGCGAAGAAGGAATCCCCATTTTGTCGTCATCCGGACAGCCATGGATATAAACATAACGCTTCATAGTGTCCACACTGCCCAATCGGTTCTTGCCCGGCTCCAAGCCGCTGAGCCAAAGTATTCGGGTTAGTATCCAATCTCGGTCAGGAAACTGCGCCCGTAACTCCGGTTGATAACGTTCTCCCGTGGGCCTGCGTCCGACAAACACCGTGTTTTCCGGGCAATTATCACCGATTTTCGCTCGAATCAAATGTTTTCCTCGGGGCGTGCATTCACTACCGCTTGATTCCCCTGGCCCATTTTTTGCTGTAGCCACCGAAACATCCAGTAATGTATGGCCGTCCTCAATCAGTTGCAAGCGTTGCTCGGCGATACTGATCCGGATATAACGTTCGGACTTAGCGTGAGAATTCATTGTTAAAAATAGTGAGTATTTCCCGAGATTTTGCCTTTATAGGATCGCTTTACGTCGTAAAAGTTTCCTCCCGACCAAGGATCCAGTGAACACCGCGACTTATGCCGTTTGATGACGGTTCCCCAATTCGATCAGGGGCAAACAAATTGTGTGCCATCATCCAACCAACCATAGCACTTGCGCATCATTTGATGTTTTAACCAATGGCAACGTAGTACTTTTGTAAAAATTTCCGACACTTTTGCGCGGCGCGCTATATTATTGACGGTTTCATTGCCGAAAACCTTGGGTAGCGTTACTGAGATTTGTTATTACACAATGTCTCTTGACGAACTTTGCTAAGGAAAAGCGCCTGAGCAATCGTCGCTAAATACTGCTTATGACGTCGAAATGAGCCTGGTTGATAATAACGATTTTTCGAACGTTACTGAAAACATCCACCACTGTTATATTGTCCATGATTTATAAGGATGTTTGACGAGGCACACATTGTAGTAACGAGGATCTGAGGATACCTCCTCTCCGGCCCACGGCGGCCGTTCAAAGGCTTCGTCTTCCCGGCTGAGTTCAACCTCGGCGACAATCAAACCGGCGTTATCACCTTCGAATACATCCACTTCCCACACGTGATCGGCGTATTTAACGTAATACCGGGTTTTTTCGATCAGTGGCTTTTGCGCCATTTCGCTAAGCATCTCATGGGCGTCGTCCGCCGGAATGGCATACTCATATTCTTTGCGGAACACCCCCAAAGTGGCACTTTTTATATTCAAATACGCTTGATCACCGGCCACCCGCACCCGTACGGAGGATTGCTGATTATCGTTAAGGTAGCCTTGACACATCTTGCTCTGGCGGAAAACCTGCTCGCGCCAGCTATCATTGGTAACCAGGAATTTACGTTCGATTTCATTCGCCATAAATCAGGTGCTTTGTGAGATCTGCGTGAATCTCTAATCTTAGCGCAAAAAATGTTTTGCGCTAGTTTTCCAGTACACTTTTATCCGCCGCAGGACGGCTGGGTTTCCCCTGGCGCTGGAACCACACTCGTATCATGTATAAGCCCAGTAAAATAAATGCGTAAACCAGTGGTTCAAAATTGTCGGCTTTAACCAGCCACAAAAAGTGTAATACCGCTAATACGGCGATCACATAGATCAGCTGGTGCAACGATTTCCAGCGCCGCCCCAACCGCTTCATCATGCTGTTGGTGGACGTCACGGCCAAAGGAATCAACAATACAAAGGCGGCGAACCCGACCGTGATATACGGCCGTTTGAGAATATCTTTGACAATTTCATCAAAATCAAAAAATTGATCTAACACCAAATAAGTCAAAAAATGCAACCCGGCGTAAAAAAACGTATATAACCCCAGCATACGCCGCAATCGAACGAGCGTTTTCCATCCGAACAGCATGCGCAGCGGTGTAATCGTCAAAGTCAACAATAGCAACCGGAGCGCCCAGTCGCCGGTGATGTGCGTGATCTTTTCGATGGGATTGGCCCCCAGGTCGTCGTGAAACGCGTTCCAGATGAGTAACATCAACGGCAACAGACAAAGCACGAACACGACGGATTTGATGGGATTTGCAACTTTAGGCATGATCGTTAGTAACGTATAAAGCGTGTATCTTAAAACAACGGCGGCTGCACCTCAGCACACAGGGTTTTGCAGTCTATGATTTGCTGACCTGTGACGAAATACCGCTTTAATAAAGAGTCTTGGGATCCATGCCTTGATAGAGACTGGCGACCTGATCGGCATAGCCGTTTAACATCAAGGTATCCCGTTTGAAAAAATCGCCGATACGCCGCTCACGCTTCTGGCTCCAGCGGGGGTGGTCTACATCCGGGTTCACATTAGCATAAAAACCGTATTCCCCGGGTCCGGCTTGCGCCCAGGTGGTTTGCGGCTGGGTTTGCGTGAAGCGGATTTTGACAATGGATTTTATACTCTTAAAACCGTATTTCCACGGCACCACCAAACGCAGCGGCGCACCATTTTGGTTAGGCAATACCTGGCCATACAGACCAACGGCCAACAGGGTTAAGGGATGCATAGCTTCATCCATGCGCAAACCTTCCACATATGGCCAGTTGAGCACCCGTCGGCGTTGTCCGGGCATTTGCTCGGGATCGTACAAAGTTGTGAATTCCACATATTTCGCTTTGGAAGTCGGTTCAAAACGCCCGATGATGTCCCTCAACGGGATGCCCACCCAGGGAATCACCATGGACCAGGCTTCCACACAACGCAGCCGATAGATACGTTCCTGCAATTGGTGGGGTTTGACCAAATCTTCCAGCTGGTATTGGGCGGGTTTGTTAATTTCGCCTTCCACACTGACCGTCCATGGGGAGGTTTTGAAATTTTTGGCTAAATGGGCCGGTGCTTCTTTATCTGTACTGAATTCATAGAAATTGTTATAACTGGTGATGTCTTTAAAGTCGGTTTTCGCTTCATCGGTGGACAAGGGACTGGGCTTAATATCGCCCATACTCAACGCCGCAGCGACCTCAGGCGCCGAAATTCCGGCTAAAGAAATCCCCGTCGCTGCCGTTAATGTGACATGCGCAGTTGTTTTCAAAAATCGGCGCCGTTGCAGATAAATTTTCTCATCGGTGATTTCCGAAGACTTGATATCATCTGCCTGCTTGATCAACATCCGAGCACCTCCACACCGCAATGATCTCTAAAATCATGAGCGGAAAAATGGTTCGTTTAATAGACATTTTGTCAAATCATAGGGTTATGACAAAATCTCCCGCCATTTGTTGTAACATATGTCGTCTGCAATAAACTATGCAATAGAAAACCGAACCAATCCTCACGAAAATGTCACAAATGGTATTCTCAGTGCATGGTTTTTGCCGTTCGTAGCAACCAAAATTCTAACCATCCAATTATTTTTGTGAAAGGATCAATTCATGAACAAATCCGTATTAATTAAATCACTGGTCGTCTTTTTGTTGATTGGCTGTTTCAGCACAGCCTCTGCCGTGGAGAAAGCACCCGATTTTCAACTGCCGCAAATTGACGGAAATACCGTGAGCCTGTCCTCCTTACGAGGCAATGTGGTCTATGTTGATTTCTGGGCCACCTGGTGTCCGCCTTGTCGTGAATCCTTTCCCTGGATGGAATCCATGCATCAACGTTACCAGGATCTGGGTTTACAAATTGTCGCCATCAGCCTGGATCAAAAAAGCGACCTGATTAAGAATTTCTTAAAAGCTCACCAAGCCAGTTTCACCATTTTGCAGGATGCCGAAGGCGGCGCGGCCGAGGCATTCAAAGTCAAGGGCATGCCCAGTTCGTATTTAGTGGATCGCAAAGGCAACATCCGTATGCGCCATGCCGGTTTTAACGACGACGACAAAGCCGAATTGGAATCGAAAATCAAGGCACTGTTGACCGAATAAACTGTCATAGCCACTACACATAAGAGAGGCAATCCGCAGTTGAGGACAACCGCATTTAACGTCTACTCATTGCGAATCCCCACCCGTTTGGCCTCTCGTGTAACAGCGTGATTCATTCACGTCATTCACTAACAATGTTTTCTTTAGACAAGTGCTTTTAAAGGGTGCAATTTATCTAAGGATTCTTCAGAAAAGAATGCTTTGTAAAAGAAAACGCCCTTTGGAATAATAATTGCGTGTTTATCACCCATAATAACCAAACCAATCAACAATCAAGGGGATGTAAGCCATGGACAATGCAGACATCGGGCTGATAGGGCTCGCCGTGATGGGGCAGAATTTAGTGCTCAATATGAACGAGCAGGGATATACCGTCGCCGTCTACAATCGCACCACCTCAAAAGTCGATGACTTTCTCGCCTCCGAAGCCAAAGATACCCAGGTTATCGGCACCCACAGTATTGAAGAATTCTGCAACCGCCTGAAAAGTCCCCGAAAGATCATGTTAATGGTCAAAGCCGGCCAACCGGTGGATGACTTTATCGAACTGCTGGTCCCGCATCTGGAGGCAGGCGATATCATCATCGACGGCGGGAATTCCTTGTACACCGACACGGAACGTCGCAGCAAATCCTTGTCCGAAGGTGGCATTCTTTATATTGGCATGGGCGTGTCCGGCGGCGAAGAAGGCGCCCGCCACGGGCCCTCCTTAATGCCGGGTGGCAATCCCAAAGCATGGCCGGTGATCAAAGAGATCTTTCAGGCCATTGCGGCCAAAGTGGACAATGAACCCTGTTGCGACTGGATAGGCGATGGTGGTGCAGGCCATTTCATCAAAATGGTGCACAACGGCATTGAATACGGGGATATGCAACTGATTTGCGAAGCGTATCAATTGATGCGCGAAGCGCTGGAACTGCCAGTGGAAGATCTGCAACAGGTTTTCAGCCAGTGGAATCAAGGGGTATTGGATTCTTATTTGATCGAAATCACTCGCGATATCCTCAAAATCAGGGACAGTGATGGCGGCCCCTTAGTGGATAAGATATTGGACAGCGCGGGGCAAAAAGGCACCGGCAAATGGACAGCCATAAACGCGTTGGAAACCGGGATTCCATTGACCCTCATTGGCGAGGCGGTATTCGCCCGCTATTTATCTTCATTAAAAGAACAACGAGTGGCCGCCGCTAAGGTGTTAGCGGGCCCGGCTTACACCTTCGAAGGCGAAGCCGGCCACCACATTCAGCATATTCACGACGCTTTATACGCTTCGAAAATCATTTCCTATGCGCAGGGATTCATGTTGATGAACCAAGCCGCCGACGAATACGGCTGGGAGCTGAATTTCGGCAATATAGCCATGGTGTGGCGGGGTGGGTGCATAATACGCAGTCGTTTTCTCGGCAATATCAAACAGGCATTCGATATACAACCCGATCTGAAAAATCTGTTGTTGGATGATTTTTTCAAAAACGCCATCGACAATGCCCAGGCCGGCTGGCGCAAGGCCATTCAACTGGCCATTGAATTCGGCATTCCCACACCGGCGTTTTCCTCCGCATTAGCGTTTTACGACGGTTACCGCTGCGAAACCTTGCCGGCAAATTTATTACAGGCGCAAAGGGATTATTTCGGCGCCCATACTTACGAACGGATCGACAAACCCCGCGGCGAATATTTTCATACCGACTGGACGAATATCACATAAGGATAGCAAGAGCCAAACCATCATGATCATGAGTAAACTCAATCCACTTTCCGAACCCTGCACCTATGTCATTTTTGGTGCTACGGGCCACCTATCACGCACCAAATTATTGCCGGCACTGTATCACCTGGAGGCCGACAAACACCTTCCCGAAGGCACCAAAATTTTGTGTGTCAGTCGCACCGACTGGAGCACCGAATCATGGCGCAGCGAAGTGCGTAACATGATTGAAAGCAGAGTACGCGGCGGTTTAGACGATAGCGTATTTCAACGCTTTGCCGAGCGCTTGAGTTACCTGCCCGGCAATCTGCAACACGATGACGTTTACCAGAAACTCAGTCAGGAATTGGCATCCAATGGCCGGCTGCCATCCAACGCCGCGTATTACATGGCATTGCGTCCGGCCGAATTCGGCACCGTAATCCAAAAGTTGGGTGAATCCGGATTGATTGACGATCAACACGGTTGGCGGCGAGTCGTCATCGAAAAGCCGTTCGGATCTGACCTGGAAAGCGCGCAAATCCTGCAGACCAAATTACACCGCTATCTGCGTGAAGACCAAATCTATCGCATCGATCACTACCTGGGAAAAGGAACGGTACAAAATATTTTGGTATTCCGCTTCGCCAACGTGATGATGGAACCCTTATGGAATCGCAACTATATCGATCATGTGCAGATTACACACTCGGAAACCGCCGGGATTGAAGGCCGGGCACAATTTTATGATCAAGCCGGTGCGTTACGAGATATGGTGCAAAGTCACCTATTGCAGTTGATGACTTTAGTGGCCATGGAACCACCGGCGAATATGGATGCAGAAGCTTTGCGCGACGAGAAAGTCAAAGTTCTGAAATCCATCCGCCCCATTTCTAAAAATTCAGTGCGAGCCCAATCGTTCCGCGCACAATATTCCAGTGGTATGGTCGATGGTCAGAACGTCGCAGGTTACCTGGATGAGAAAGGCGTAGAACCCAATAGCGCCACTGAAACGTATTCAGCCCATAAATTTTACATAGATAACTGGCGTTGGCGGGATGTGCCGTTTTATTTGCGCACCGGCAAACGCATGGCCGAGTCCAAATCGGCCATCAGCATACGCTTTAAACAACCCCCGCAACAATTGTTCCGCAATACGGTTATCGAAAAACTCAAACCTGACTGGATACTGTTAGGCATACAACCCAGCGAGTGTGTGCGCATTGAAATGCAAGTCAAACAGCCCGGTTTTACCATGCTGCCCCGCTCCATCAGCCTGGACGCCAGTATCACCGACAAGGATGCACCCCAACTGGACGCCTACGAAGGCTTGTTATTGGATGTCATCGAGGGCGATCAAAGTTTATTTCTGCGCTACGACGAAGTGGAATGGGCGTGGCGGGTCGTGGATCCCATCCTGCGGGTGTGGTCAACGGAACGGGATTATATCCATACGTACCAAGCCGGTACTTGGGGTCCACAGGAAACCCGACGCTTATTCGACCGCGAAGATCAATTTTGGCGGCACTCCCTGGATCCCAACGAAGAACAAGCCAGCTAGTGTAATTACTACGTAATTTTAA
Source organism: Gammaproteobacteria bacterium (assembly GCA_022340845.1). Lineage (GTDB taxonomy): Bacteria > Pseudomonadota > Gammaproteobacteria > SZUA-152 > SZUA-152 > JAJDNG01. The sequence goes on from JAJDNG010000092.1 coordinate 25,666, forward strand.
GAATATCCCTACGGAGCTATCCAAGGCGCCGCTGTTACAGCGGCGTTTTTTTTTGCTACCTTAAATGAAGGTAAAATTTCCATGTGCATTGACACTTTTATGAAATATAACAACGATAAACTGCCCGTGGTATTCCACCAGACTCAATCATGAAAATCGATCATTCATAAGAATCATTAAAACACGGAGAATAGGTATGCAAAAGGTTTTGCGTAACAATTTTTTTATATGGAACGTTTTTGTAAGGAACGTTTTTGTAAGGAAAGTTTCGGCGAGAAGCGTTTCTGGAAAAACCGTTATGAGTAAAAACATTTTGGGCATATGTGGGCTTGCGTTTTTTTGGACCTTGTCCATTTCAGATGCCATAGCCGAGGATTGGCAGCATTTTAAAACAATGGCCAACCAAACCATCAAAGCGGTAAAAAAAGGCCATCCAGACGACGTCGAGCAACTCATTCACCTGCAAGAGCGTTTAATGGAGATAGGCATAACCGCGTGTAAAAATCATGCTCAGGCTAATCCCGACGATGCCAAGATGTTTCAACTGGTGGTCAACAATGCGGAAAACATGAAATTTCTGAGCTTAAATGAAATTCAACAGCAATGGCATGAGAAACGGTTTTTATTGGGGCATGGTATTGCGGTTGACAAGTTGCACCAAAACAGCACCACCGGCAGCTTGCTGGATGCCGTTGTCCACCCGGCCACGGCGTATGTTGCATTGCGAGAGTACCAGCGAACAGGCGATATCCGCTTGTTAGAACAAGTGGACGATGAATTATCAGAGGCGGTTTTCCAGTTGAGTTATCTGCAGTAAACGGCCGCGGGCTCCGCATAATGACGGCGCTGCACCACGATACGTGCGGCAAGCCACCACCGCTGGCACATCACCGGGTTTTTGGTGTTTTTGTTCTTATGTTTCTCAGTGCCTTATAATGGCAACTCATGAATTCCCCGAAAATATTCGCGCTTGTCACAAGCCTCCTGCTGCTGAATGCCTGCGGTTTACTGCCACCACAAGCGGCTTCCCAAACCACAGCTAATTCAACGGTTTTATCATGCGCACACTATTACCGCGCGCTCTCCGCTATCATAGAAGAAAACCACGTGCAGGATGCACAGACCACGGCAATTCCTGGTTACCCTTTCCTGCACGCAAACCGCTTTTTAGTGGGTTTAAAACCGCACTTGGACCAGGAGGAGCAAATCGTTTCGTGGCTTAATCTGTCGGCGCAGTTGGCATTGCAAACACATTCCATCGAAATCAACAATCTAAGCCCAAAGGCAAGCAACGAACTGACTGCCCTCAGCCCGGACCAATGGCAACATGTGCCACCTGCCCTGGTATTGCAACGTTGTTCCCGGACATTATTGGACAATGTCCGGGCCTCTCCAGAGACACAGCGCAAGATTTTACACAATGCCAATGTTCCAGACGATTATCACACCTGGAAACGTATCGTGGGCCTGTACCCGTTGATGTCATTTCCGGTCGCCGTAGGCATCCAGCGATGGCACACAAAAAGTCGCGCGGTCCTGCGAACCCCAGCCGCTGAACTGGCCGTCGCAGGCACATTGTTGCGCTATAACGTCAACACCCAGAGCGCATATAAGAGTTTCGCTGAGGTAAAAGCGGCCCTGGACGTCGCCAGGCAAAATGCCTTGGATCTACCTTTGCCGGATGATGACACCATGGCGCGATTGTTTGCCACATTCGCGCCTGTCTTGGAAGTGGACACCGTACAATCGGACGACAACATCGGTGCACCCCAATGGCTGTCCCATACGCAATATGCAGTCATCAATACCGCCCGCCCAAACGTTTACACACTGACGTCGCACATGGTTTTCAACGGTACGATTCTCTTGCAACTTAATTACGTTGTATGGTTCCCCAGCCGTCCGTGCACCTCATCGCTGGATTCTCTGTGCGGCCACATGGACGGAATTACCTGGCGAGTCACTTTGGGCGCCGACGGCAAACCGCTGGTTTACGACAGCATGCACAATTGCGGGTGTTATCATACTTTTTTCCCCACCCGGTCGCTAATAGCCATACCACCACCGCCGATTACGGTAGAATCACGCACTAATCTGGATGAACGCGCCTTTTCCCCCGTTCACGCGCCATCGTTAAATCCATCGCAGCAACTGGTCGTGCGAATCGCCCACCGGACTCATTATATTGAATCAATTTATGTCGATGAGCCCACCAACAATACCCGTATCCCAATGGTCACCATGGAGAGAAAGCCCTATGACACGCTGCGGTCGCTGCCTGTAGACAGCCTACAGCGAAACCGCAGCCTGTTTACCGAAAACGCCATTGTGGCCGGCACTCAACGAAAAGAACGCTGGTTTTTTTGGCCCTTGGGCGTACCTTCGGCGGGTGCCATGCGCCAATGGGGCAACCATGCCACGGCCTTTATCGGCAGGCGCCATTTTGATGATCCCAATTTGTTGGACAATGCGTTTATACCTGCCAATCCCTGAAGTGACGCAGCGGCTTATTTACGACTATAATTAGTAACAAGCGAATTTAATTCAGGTAATGGGTTGCACAACCATTGAATCTAAACATTCCCAGCGTTGCGAGCAACGCCCATACACATACCGCGATTGACACACACGACAATGGAACAATTCGTACTCGATACAAGCATTTTTACCAATCCGGATATTTACGGTCAGTTCGGCCAGGACACTGAATCGGCGCTGCAAACATTTCTTGATATCGCTCATGCCAGTGATGCCGAGTTTTATATGCCTCGCTCTGTCTACAATGAACTGGATACCATGAAAGACCTGGATAAGATTGCCCCGGATTTCGAATCTGTGGTGCGCATACGCTCACCGCGGCGATTCAACATACAAATTCCGGCCAATATAGTCTATGAGCTTATTGATGAAGTGCGAAAACGCATCGACCGGGGCCTGCGCATTGCCGAAGAACACACTAAACTGGGTTACGCCGGCTCAACGGAAAAAGACGTCGGCGCGGTCATCAGCCGTTTGCGGGAACGCTACCGGGAAACCCTGCGCCAGGGTATTATTGACAGCCGTGAGGACATGGATGTGTTATTGCTGGCTTATGAACTGGATGGCGTCATAGTGGCTGCCGATGAAGGCCTGCGAACCTGGGCCGACAAAATCGGCGTAAAAATTCTGATGCCTAAACATATGCGCACTATCTTGGAGAAATCAGTCAAACAATAAACTGCCTTTGAGCGAACTGCTGAGTGTTCCACTGGATTTGGCAAACACTTTGTCGAATTCCAGCAACCAGTAGCCGCTGCTATCCAAGCTAAGATCGTGCATGGTAATTTGCACATGGTTACCCGCTTCATTTAATCTCGCCAACAATTTTACTGCGTTTTCACGCTCATGAAACCGGCAGCGGAATGTGCGGAACACTTTATGGTGTGCATGCAATTGCCGTACGGCGAACAACAAACCCTCCATATAGGCATTGCCCAACTGCTGCTGCAATGCCTGAGTGTTGGCAATGTCATGATCGTCCATAAATAGCGCCAATCGCGCTAGTCGATTGATGAAATATTCAGGTGGCAAATCAAACATGGTATTAGCCCCCGACTGAATATCGGCGATGTTGATATTTGCGGTGGTGTATTTAGCACGATGATCCCTGCGGGAGTCTTCTTTAAAAATCACCCCCTCACGATAATCCTCATTGAGCTGCAGCAAAATGTCACGGATTTGCGACAAATCCTTCATTTCAAACCGACCAAATCGCGGCACCGATGGCAACTGATATTGATCGATAAGCGCTGCTTTTTCGCTGTAAGCTGCAAGCCGGGTTTCGTTAATTGCGCCAATGTCAAAAACAAAAAATTGTATATCTTCCTTGATATACGGCACCTCGCCGTCCATGTAGGGATTATCGGGACCCACTACCTCCCCACACAACACGGAACTCGGTTGATGCTCAAACACACCGGCATCGATAAAATCCGTAATGCGATCCGTGGTAAAAGGACAGATAAAACCGCCGCGAGACAACGCCAGGATTCGATTGTTCAGCTTAAAGATACGGACATTGAAGCCATCGACTTTTTCTTCCATCCAAAATGGTGCTTGAAATTGACTGCTCAGCCCGGACTGCAGCGACAACACCCGGCCGATACTGGGGTATCCATAGACCACCAAATCGTCAAACACCGCCGTGCCACGACAAATACCATGATAGTTGTCTACAAAGCGCACGTAGTGTAGATCATCGTATTCGAGCCACAACGCGTGCCCGGATTCCAGGGCTTGATTAAGCAGGTTTTGGTTTAGCGGATGATTGTTTCGCGGATTTTGATCAAGCATATCACACGCCTTTCTTTATTCTGATTTGACTGTGTATCAATCCAGTATAGAACCATCAATGCAACAAACGCCACTTTAAGAAGGATAAATGTGTTTAAATGAAGGCAAATGCCACAATGGACATTACGAGACAGATTGTAGTCTCTCAAAAAAGAGACAAGCTTAAGCGTGTGCGCTTTGGCTTTGATTTTTCTGCTCGGGAAAGATTAACGGCCCGGATTTTTTTAACTCTGCGCTTAGGCGCGCAAAATACTGGCTATCGACCGCCTTTCCTCACATGACGCATCAACCTTTTTTTCTTCTGCATCTGTCGTGGCGTAAGTTTATTGCGTTTACCGGCAAATGGATTTGCGCTTGACTTAAACTCCAATCGAACCGGGGTACCGTATAATTTCAGCGATTCGCGGAAAAATTTCATAAGATAGCGTTTATAGTGGCCTGGCAGTTGATCCGTTTGGTTGCCGTGGACTACGATGATGGGGGGATTTTTTCCGCCTTGGTGAGCATAACGCAGTTTAATGCGCCTGCCTTTGACTAACTGCGGTTGATGTGCGGTCACTGCGGATTCCAGAACTTTGGTCAGTAGTGGTGTTGGCAAGTCTTTAAATGCCGCTTCGTGTGCGGTTTCTATGGGCGAATACAACTCGCCGACGCCGGTGCCGTGTAGGGCCGAGATAAAACGGATCTCGGCAAAATCCACAAATTGCAAACGTCGCTCCAGTTCCTGTTTTACCCGTTGGCGCTGGTCAGATTCCAAACCGTCCCATTTATTGACCGCAATAATCAATGCTCGGCCCACATCCAGCACAAATCCCAGTAAATGGGCATCCTGGTCGGTAATGCCTTGCTGGGCATCGATCACCAACACAACCACATTAGCCTCTTCGATGGCTTGCAATGCCTTTATAACACTGAATTTCTCAAGCTTGTCGTCAATTCTGGAACGGCGTCTTACGCCGGCGGTATCGATGAGCGTATAGTGTTTTCCGAAACGCTCGAAAGGAATAAAAATACTGTCGCGCGTGGTGCCAGGCATGTCGAACGCCAGAACGCGTTCCTCGCCCAATATGCGATTGACCAGCGTGGATTTGCCGACATTGGGTTTACCCACGATGGCGATTTTAATACCCGGATGTTCAGGCTGGGATTCTTCCTCCTCAGGAAAATCCCGTAACACGTCATCCATCAGCTCAGCGACTCCTCGGCCGTGGGCGGCTGTCACCCCGTGAGGCTCGCCCAGTCCCAACGCGTGAAATTCGGCTTTGGCAATCTCCGGGTCGGCGCCATCGATTTTGTTGACCACCAGGTAGACAGTTTTATCGGATTGCCTCAGTCGCCGACCGATTTCCTGGTCCGTCGAATTCAACCCTTCGCGCGCGTCCACCAGAAACAATACGGCATTGGCTTCCTGGACGGCTTGCCACACCTGACCGGCCATCAGTTCTTCCAGTCCTTGTTCATTCCCGCTTAAACCGCCGGTATCGATAACCAAATACGGTTTTTCACCGATTTTTCCTTCGCCGTATTTGCGATCCCGGGTCAATCCCGGTTGGTCCGCCACCAGCGCATCCCGCGAGCGGGTAAGACAGTTGAATAAGGTGGATTTGCCGACATTGGGCCTGCCCACCAGGGCGATAACGGGTTTCATGTGAGGAGATCGCAGTCGGTTTTGAAGTCGGTTTTGAAGTCGATGTTGAAATCAGCGTTGAATGATGTCATGGATGGGCGCCGTCGTTATAGCTCAATGTTGCAGCCGGGAGCAGGCCCGGCCGCTGGCTAAATAAGATTATTCAATGATACGAAACAGCGCCAAAGTGCCTTCATTGTTTCGTACTAATACCTGGCGGTTATCCGCCACGCTCAGATAGGTGCTGACACCGTAGTCTTTTTCTTCCAGAGGTCCGTCATCCCAGTGGTAAAACGCGGCAAGATTGGTACGATATAAATCCAATTGTGCGAGGATATCGCCGTCTTCCTTGGAAAGCCAATACACAAATCCGCCTACGTCGGCAACCACAATAGAATTATCCACGCTAGCGGGTGTCACTAGATACCGATCCGC
>JAJDNG010000152.1 GCA_022340845.1 Gammaproteobacteria bacterium
CACCCCGACCTCGATCACTGTGGTAGCCACTAATAAATCGAGTTCCGCGCTTTTAAATTGTCGCATCACCTGATCCTTTTCGGTGCCGCTCATGCGACCGTGCACCATCCCAACACGCAGGTCCGGAAACGTGTCCTGTAACTGCGCATACGTATCCTGTGCAGCCTGGCATTGTAAAATTTCCGACTCTTCGATTAGCGTGCATACCCAGTAGCTTTGGCGACCGGAACGACAGGCCGCATGGACTCGCGCTATGACCTCCTCGCGTCGCTGGTTGGAGATGACCACCGTTTCCACGGGAGAGCGTCCCGGTGGTAACTCATCAATCACCGAAATATCCAGGTCCGCATACGCCGTCATGGCCAAGGTGCGGGGAATGGGGGTGGCGGTCATGATTAATTGATGGGGATAAACCGGTCTTGCTCGGCCGGATTGTTTCTTTTCGTCAGCATCCGTCTCGGCGAGCCCAACGCCTTTATTGCGCAACGCTAATCGTTGATGCACGCCGAAACGGTGTTGTTCATCCACGATGACCAGCCCCAGGTTGGCGAAGTTGACGCTTTGCTGAAATAGCGCGTGGGTGCCGACCACCACCGCCGCCTCGGCACCGGCAATGGCTTGCAAAACCGCTTCACGTTGTTTGCCTTTGATTTTGCCGGTCAGCCATTGCACGGCAATCCCCAGTGGTTGCAACCAATGCTGCAGGTTGCGCCGGTGTTGTTCCGCCAGGATTTCCGTCGGCGCCATCACCGCCACCTGGTAACCGGATTCCACCGCCTGCAAGGCCGCCATGGCGGCCACCACGGTTTTGCCCGAACCCACGTCGCCTTGCACTAACCGCTGCATGGGCGTGGCTTTGATCAAGTCGCCCAGGATCTCCTGCATTACTTTTTGCTGAGCCTGGGTCAGTTGAAACGGCAACCCGGCTTGCAGGCGACGGATCAATTTGCCTTCGGCGTTTAATACCGGCGCACCATGGCGCTGCTGTTTAAGGCGCAGACGCCGCAGACTCAAATGGTGGGCCAGTAGCTCTTCAAACGCCAGCCGTTGTTGCGCCGGATGGCGACCCTGCTCCAGTTGCGCCACATCCGCTTCAATGCCGGGTTTGTGCAAGTAAGCCACCGCTTGTGCCAGCGTGGGATAGTGGGCGCGTTGTAGAAAATCCAACCTCTGCAGCAATTCGGCCGGCAACCAATCACTGAGATCTATTGTTAGGTTTTGACAATCAAGAACCAACTGATCGACTAAGGCGCGCACCGATCCCTGACGAATGCCTTCGGTGAGGGGATAAAACGGCGTCAAGGCTTGTTCGACCTGAGCATCGGTGGTGCTGAACAGGCGCCGGTATTCCGGATGCACCATCTCATAATGGCGCTGGTAACTGCGTACTTCGCCAAAACAGCGTAAGCGCGTGCCGGGGGTGAGACTGGCTTGTTGTTTGGCATTAAAATAAAAAAACCGCAGCGTAATTACCCCGCTGGCATCGCTGGCGTGCACCAGCAGACTGCGCCGCCGGCCGAACTGCACGGCCGCCTCCAGGACTTCGACTTCCACCAAAGCTTCACTGCCTGGGCGTAATTGAGCTATGGGCACTACATGAGTACGATCTTGGTAGCGAAGCGGCAGGTGGAACAACAAATCCTGAACGGTCTCGACGTGCAACCGTTGCAGCGCTTGTTGCAGTTTGGGTCCCACCCGCTTTAACGCGGTGACCGGACTGGTTTCGTTGAGCTGGATTTTGGTGGTTTTAATGGTGAACTCGTCATGAAAATTAGAAAACGTTTGCCACCAAGGCGTCCCATCAGCAGCTTAATCTATCTGCATATTAGTCTTGATGCATAACAGCATCCATCTCCACCGCAGCGCCTTTTGGCAGAGAAGCCACCCCGATGGCCGCCCGTGCCGGATAAGGCTCCTTAAAATATTGCGCCATGATTTCATTGACCAGGGCAAAATGCGCCAGGTCGGTTAAAAAAATATTAAGCTTAACGACATCGTTCAGGGTGCCGCCGGCGGCCTCGGCAACAGCGGATAAATTGTCGAACACCCGGCGGATTTGCGCGCTCATGTCGCCCGACACCAGGTTCATGGTTTTGGGATCCAGGGGTATTTGTCCGGATAAATACACCGTACCGCCCACTTTGACCGCTTGGGAATACGTGCCTATGGCCTGCGGGGCCTGATCGGTCTGAATGATTTGTTTTGCCATGCTACTCCCCCAGAGAGGTTTTTTATAAACTCAAATCAACCACGAAGGCACGAAGGACACGAACAAAATCGATTCGATTTTTTAATGCTTCTTCGTGTCCTTCGTGCCTTCGTGCCTTCGTGGTTATGCTTTTCTTTTACTTGGATCGTGTTATTTTCAACACGTTATCGATATTGCGCACCTGACGAATGATATTAGCCAGGTGTTTACGGTCTTCAACGCTGATGGTGAATTTCATGGATGAATGCCGGCCATCCCGTTCTTCGATGTTGACGTTTTCAATATTCGACGATTGGTCGGCAATGACCGCCGCCACCGTGGCTAAAACTCCCCGACGGTTGGCGGTGTCCACGCGGATGTCCACCGGGAACACGCCTTTGACATCATGCTCCCATTGCACATCAATCCATTTATCCGGTTTATTTTCGTAATCTTTGGTGTTTTTGCAGTTTTGCACGTGGATGACGATACCGCGGCCGGCACTGATAAAACCGAGGATGGGGTCGCCGGGGATAGGGCGACAACACTTGGCGTAGGTCACCACCGTGCCTTCGGTGCCACGTATGGCCAGGGGCCGCTCGTTGTCGCGGCTGTGACCTTTCATCCAGCCCGGGGTATAACGGGACAACACTTCGCGAAATGCCGACTGTTTGGCGTGGTCGTCGGTACTTTTTTGCATGCCCTCCACCAAATGCCGGGCCATTAACATGGGCACCCGGTTACCCAGGCTGATTTGCTCCAGTAACTCGTCCACGGATTTTAACTTAAGCGCTTCCAGGACTTCCTCCATGCGCTCCTTGGCCACAGTGTCCAGATTGGTGGAAAACGACGCCAGGGCTTTGTCCAGCATGCGCCGTCCCAGGTCAACGGCTTCACCGTGTTTTAATTGTTTGAGGAAATGGCGAATATTGGACCGGGCTTTGGCGGAGACCACAAAATCCAGCCATACGGGGTTGGGGCGTGCTCCCGGGGCGGAAATGATTTCCACCGTTTGGCCGTTCATCAATTCAGTGCGCAGCGGTGCCAGCCGGCGGTCGATTTTTCCCGCCACGCAGGAGTTGCCCAAGTCGGTGTGCACGGCGTAGGCGAAATCCACCATGGTGGCGCCGCGGGGCAAGGTCATGATTTCACCCCGTGGGGTGAACACGTAGACCTCGTCGGGGAATAAATCGATTTTTACATTTTCCAGAAATTCGACGGAGTCACCGGCATTTTTCTGCATTTCCAGCAAACTTCGCACCCATTTCTGCGCAGGCGACTGGCTGCCGGAATCCTCGCCGGTTTTGTACACCCAATGGGCGGCAATGCCCACGTTGGCCACTTTATTCATGTCTTCGGTACGAATTTGCACTTCTATGGGCACCCCGTAGGGGCCGAACAACACCGTGTGCAGAGATTGATAGCCATTGGCCTTGGGAATGGCAATATAGTCTTTGAATTTACCGGGCACGGGTTTGTATAAATTGTGCACCATGCCCAGCACGCGATAACAGGTGTCGGGCCTATCCACCAGTATCCGAAAGGCATATACATCAAACACTTCCGAGAACGACACATGTTTGGTGCGCATTTTTTCATAAATGCTGTAGAGGTGTTTTTCCCGACCTACCACCGGTGCTTCTATGCCTTCCTGATGAAGGCGTTCTTCGATGGTGGTGCGGATTCGCTCCAGGATTTCCTTACGGTGACCGCGGGCCTTTTTCACCGCTTGTTCCAAAATGCGGTAACGCATGGGATACAACGCCTTGAAACCCAACTCTTCCAGTTCCAGGCGAATGTTGTTCATGCCCAGGCGATAGGCAATGGGCACGTAAATTTCGAGAGTTTCCCGGGAAATGCGCCGCCGCTTAACCGCTTTCATCACGCCTAAAGTGCGCATATTGTGCAGCCGGTCGGCCAGTTTTATCAGGATGACGCGGATGTCGCGCACCATGGCCAGCATCATTTTACGGAAGTTTTCCGCCTGGGCTTCGGCCCTGCTTTCGAATTTTACCTGGGTGAGTTTGCTGACCCCGTCCACCAGTTCGGCGACTTCTTCATTAAACTCTTTGGCTAACTGGTCTTTCGCGGTGGGGGTGTCTTCGATAACATCGTGCAGCAGGGCGGCGATGATGCTGTTGGTATCCATGCGCATTTCCGCCAGGATGCGCGCGACTGCCAGGGGATGGTAGATATACGGTTCGCCGGAAATGCGTTTTTGCCCTTGGTGGGCTTGTTCGCTGAAAATGTACGCCCGGTAGACTTCTTTGACCTGCTCAGGCTCTATATAGGTTTCTAACAAATTACACAAGTCACTGATCGCAAACACCGGTGGCTCGTTGTTCGTATTGTCCTGGGCCAGCAGCGGCCCCTGCAATTGCTCAGACGTTACATTCACTCTTGCTCTTCATCAGATTCTGGCTCAGCGTCCACTTTTTCCGCTTCCTTGGTCATTTTCTCTAATATAGAGGTACTCATTTTTCCTTCGGCGATTTCCCTTAAAGCGACGACGCTGGGCTTGTCGTTTTCCTGGATGACCAATGCCTCTTTGCCATAGGCAATTTGGCGCGCCCGTTTGCTGGCTAATAACACCAGTTCAAACCGGTTATCTACAAAATCCAAACAATCTTCTACGGTAACTCGTGCCATGTTTATCCTCAGTGGTGTGTTATTGCGTATTCGTAAAACTGCTACGGGAGATAGAACCTATTCGAAGCGGTATTAAAGTGATTCTACAAAATAGCTTATACTAATTCTAGTGCACTGTATCGCAATAAATACAAATACCGTGTATTTATTAGTGGTGGGGCTATTGGAGTAAATCAAGCAGTAGTGGCTGATTTAACGATTGTTGGCGGGGCAAGCGCAGCCGCGAAGCGGTGACAATCGCGCTGATTTGTTGCAACGCCAGATCGAAGTCGTCGTTTACCACCAGGTAGTCGAATTCACCATAGTGGGATATCTCGTTGACCGCCTCTTGCATGCGTCGCGCAATGACGGCTTCATCATCCTGGCCGCGGCCGGTAAGGCGCTGCAACAGGGTTTGCTTGGACGGCGGGAGAATAAAGATGCTCAAAGTCTCCGCGAATTGCTGGCGTACCTGACGCGCCCCTTGCCAATCGATCTCCAGAATCACATCCAACCCTTGGTTTAAAGTGTCATCCAACGCCGTTTTGGAAGTACCGTAATAATTGTCAAACACCTTGGCGTGCTCCAGGAACTGACCTTGCGCCTGCATCGCCAGGAAAGTGTCCTGGTCCACAAAGTGGTAGTGCACGGCGTTTTGTTCCCCCGGCCGCGGCGCCCGCGTGGTGTGGGACACCGACACGGTGATGCCCTCCAGCGTTTCCAACAATGCCTTGATTAAGCTGGTTTTACCCGCCCCCGAAGGCGCGGAGACGATGAATAAGGAACCTCGCTGGGGGGGATGATTGTCGCGACTCATATTGGTTTTACATTCGTTGCTCAATATTCGATGTTGGTGACGATTTACAGGCTATTCAATATTTTGTACTTGTTCGCGCATTTGCTCAATAAGCACTTTCAATTCCACCGCGGCCCGGGTCATGTCGGTGTCCACTGATTTGGCGCTCAGAGTATTGGCTTCGCGGTTGAGTTCCTGCATGAGAAAATCCAGGCGTCGGCCCATGGGCTGTTTCTGCTCCAATACCCGGCGCACTTCCACGATGTGGGCCGCCAGACGGTCAATTTCTTCCGCCACGTCGGATTTGTTCACCATTAACATCATTTCCTGCTCCAGCCGGGTTTGGTCCAGTTCCGCTTTCAATTCCGTCAGGCGGTCCACCAGGCGCTGACGCATGGCATCGATGGCAATGGGCAGGCGGGCTTTGACCCGCTCCACTTGCTGTTCCATGGTCGCGCAGCGTTCCAAAATCAACCGCTTGAGTTGTTCGCCCTCGCGCTGTCGGTTTTCGCTAAGCTCTTGCAAGGCGGTTTGCAGCATATTCATGAATTGCTCCGCCAGCATTTGCATGTCCTGCTCGGGCGCGGCGATTACCCCGGGCCATTTGAGAAAATCCAAGGCCTGCGAGGGAGTGCTGGCAGTTAACAGCGATTCGACTTCCTGGGTGGCCTTGGTCAGCACTTGCAGCAAATCGCGGTTGATTTGCACCGAGGCAGCCTGCAGTTCCGGCGGTAAATACCGCACCACACAGTCCACTTTGCCACGATGAACGTGTTTGGCGATGGCCTCGCGCAGGCGGGGCTCCAAAAAGCGTAAATCCTCCGGCAGACGCAAACTGACTTCAGAAAAGCGATGATTGACCGATTTAATTTCTAGGGTAAGTTGCCCCAGTTCACTTGTGGACATCTGGCGCGCAAACGCGGTCATGCTGAAAACCATCGCATAATCCTCTTTGTCTATTTTTCAGGGTGGCCCGGGAGCGGCTCTAGTTCGCAAATATTTCAGTCTTACGTTGACTGTTACGTAAGGACTCTAATTTTAAGTACGATAACTAAGGCAGGCATTATTAACAAAATGGGTGAAAATAGCCACAACTTGGCCCCCGGAACCGTATTGCATACCTATACCATCGATAAAACCTTGAATGCCGGCGGTTTTGGCATTGTGTATTTGGCGGTAGAAGACGACAGCAATCATCTGGTAGTGATCAAAGAGTATTTACCCGCTAAGGTGGCCTGCCGGGACGGCGACGGCCAGGTACAGTTATTGAAACCCGAATTTCAGGAACGTTTCAATGAAGGCCGTAAGCTGTTCATCCATGAAGGCAATGCCATCAAACGCCTTGACCACCCGGCCATTGTGCGCGCTCGCAATTTTTTTGAAGCCAATAACACCTTGTATATGGTGATGGACTTCGCGCCGGGGGAAAATCTGCAAGCGGTGATTGCCAAACGCCACGGTAATCTCAGCGAAAATTTTCTGTTGACGGTGTTTCCGGCACTATTGGATGGCCTGCGGGAAGTGCATAATGCCAATATGCTGCATTTGGATATTAAACCCGGCAACATTCACATTCGCCCCGGCGGCTCGCCAGTATTGCTGGATTTTGGCGCAGTGCACCGCATGGACATGAGCCGCCAATTTCAGCCCAAATCGGTCATTACACCCGGGTTTTCTCCTATAGAGCAGTATGAAAACAAAGGCTATATCGGCCCCTGGACCGACATCTACGCCCTCGGTGCCACCATGCGCTCCTGCATAGAAGGCAGTGCGCCGCCCGATGCCAAACTGCGCCGGGAAAAAGACGCCATGCGCCCGGCGGCGGTGGCCTTTAAACGCAAATATTCTCAAGACCTGTTAAACGCCATCGATTGGGCCATGGAAATCGACCCGACCCTGCGGCCGCAAAAAATCGATCAACTGGTGGATATCCTGCAACAGTGTGTGTTGCTGGTGGGTGATGACAAACCCGGCGGCATGTTTAACCGCTTAGTCAGTAATCTTTGGAAATAACGGCGCTCCCCGACGATGAAGTATCAGCTTGCCACCGCCTGCCGATTAGGCAACCGCAAAATGAACCAGGACCGCTTCGCCATCGTGGAAACCAATAATGCCATAATGATGGTGGTTGCCGATGGCATGAGCGGCCACGCCGAGGGCAAACTGGCGGCGGACACCCTGGTGGATAGCGTGGTGCGCTCGTTTAACAACACCAAATTCCCCCATCCCAAGCCGCATACGTTTTTTACCCAAATACTGACTATCGCTCAACAGGAAGTGTTGGCCGCCGGGGCAAAACGTTCACCCCCGGTCGCGCCTCGCACCACCTGCGTATTATGTCTTGTGCAGCAGGGTACGGCCATTTGGGCCCATGTGGGCGACAGCCGTTTGTATTGGATGCGCAATGGCAAAATACTGGAACAAACCCGGGATCATTCCCGTGTCGAACAGCTGTATCAACAAGGACTCATCACCGCGCAACAAAAAGAAAAACACCCCCAGCGCAATATAGTCACCCAATGCATAGGCACACCCAACAAGCCGCCCCGGCCGACGATTTCCCAAAAAACACCACTGACAGCGGACGATGTATTGTTGTTATGTACTGACGGTCTGTGGGGTCAACTGCCGGCCAAGGAACTGGCTGGCAGCTTCAAACGCTACGATGTGGATTATGCTTTGGAAAAACTCGCCCATGACGCCGAACAAAACGGTTTCCCCAAAAGCGACAACATCAGCGGCATCGCCTTTCGCTGGTTATCAAACGCCAAAACCCGGCCCGCTCATCCCAACCCTTCCAATAAAGACATGGAAGAGCTGGATCATTTGGGCGACGGCCTGGATGATATCAACCGTACGTTGGATAAAATAGAAAAAGGGATGGGATAATCCGCCACAGTCAACACCTAGGCTACTCGGGATAAGGCGTTTTGCTTAGCCACTCCAATTCAAAGGCATCAATTTCAGCAACCGTTCGCCGGGACGACAACCGTTGCAACCAATCTGCGGGTCGAAGGTATCGCGTAAACTGCTATAAAGCGAGCGTTTAGATTTGGATGAACCATCCAACTTTGTGTAAACAGTCTTTATTCAACGGGTTGCGCGCCGGTTACTCAACGATTCAGGTTAACTGCGCTACTGAGTTCAACAAGACCATGCCCTGTTTCCAGCAACTCCTTAAGCCGCAGTATGAACCGCGCCACCGGAGCGCCGTCAGTGACATCATGATCAAACAACACGGTGAGGCTAAGATACTCGCGGATGTCAATGGCATTTTCCACAACACCCGGCTTTTTTGCGATGGTGCCAATCGCCACCATCAAGGGATGAATACCGATGGGGATCGCCCAACTGCTACCGCTGCCTTTGCCGATATTTCCGATTGAGGTCACGACAACGGTACCCATCATTCGTTTTGTCAGAAAGGGATTGTTCATCAAGCGCCGCCAGAAAAGCAGGTTTCTGAGGATACGGGGCAGAGCGGCAAACAGTTTGGCGAGCGACGCGTACCGATGTGAGCCAATGTGCACTTCGCCTTTTATCCGCGGCGCCGCTTGTGCCGCGCGGATCTCAGAATGGATCGCTTGCACATCTTTCTCATTGGTTCGCCTGACCACAGTCGGCATTGGCAGGGTTTGCGGCTGGCCTTGATTATCCCCGACAGGCTTTTCCACTACCCCCGAAATATCAACCTCATCGAAGAGGATCAGCCGCCCGCGCCCCCTTCGCAGCGCGTGGATGTGTTTGTGTTCACTTACGGCCTGACCGATACATTTCATAACCCAGGCCGTGAAAGATACGCCCTGACCGGTGGCGGCCTTGAAATTGCGAAGAATATTCCGGCCCTCCGTGACGTCGACTTCAAAAAGTACCGGTACATGGTGTTTCCTACGCCCGATGTCGAGCGTATCAACAGTTGGATTTCGAAAAGCGGGGAATTTAAGTTCCCGATAGGTTCCAGTGTCATCCATAGGCGGTTATTCGAAGGTAAAGCCCGCTAACAGTGAAACTCTACCTTTATCTCTGTAATGGTACCCCGCTGCATTTTGCAGACTGGCGCAACTTGTTAGAGGCTCATATGGAGCAGCGAACCAGCTCATCTTGGTCACCAGAAATCCATTGCAGCATTTGGCAATCAGAAGAGTACACATCGAAAGCATCTTTATCGACGTGCCGCCGCGATACATCGGCATCGTCTCGAATTGACGTTTCCGTAGAAAATTGTTGTGCGGCTCTCAACGAGTTTACTTCCTTTATTATGGTGTCTCGACCTTCAATTGGCATTATGGGCTCATCAATATCGCGGTTGCTTCGATCATTGCGGCGCCTTGATGATCTGCAATGTTTCGCTATAGCGTTCGCCGCTGGATTGGTCGATGGCGATTAGCTGGTATACGTAGTTGCCGGGTGGAAAATATTCGGGCACGCGTAGGCGGACCCTGGTATCGGTGTATGAGCCGCCCGCTTCCAATATCAGCCGTTTGGGCGTGCTGCGCGGGTAGGCGGTGCCATCCGGCAGGATCAACACCCGCCAATACAATATCGTATGGCTGGTTAGGGAAAGGTTGCTGATGGATTCGGTCAGATATAAGCGATCACTGCCGTCAGCGGCAACGACGACGGGCGCCATGTCGTGGTGTATCTGCACCTGAATGTCGGGGGTCGCTGCCTGAGGAACCAACAACACCGTTTGCGCCCCCGAGGTCAATATCACCTGGTGGTTATTCACGGCCAATGGCTGGGTGTTGGCAAATAAGGACGCCGGGTAGCCTTTGTCGGACAGCAATTCCGCGACCGGATGTTCGGCGGTTAAGTCGTATAGACGGATTCCATCGCCGTGATATGCCGGCGGCACCACTAACAATCCGTGATCGTTTAATGGATAGCGGGCATAAGGATTATTAACGTCGGCGTTGGGCCCTAAAAACCGCAAACCGTGTTGACAATCACCCAGGCCATCGTCATCCACATCGCCGATAAAGTCGCACACATACAGTTGCCCCTCGGTGGAGCCATTGATAGTACTGATGACGATTTGATTCATGGCGTTGACCGCCACAGCAGTTCCGGAACCGGCACCGCCATCCAATCCGGGGACCGGCAGGTTGAGCGCGGTAACCGCTAAGTCCGGATTAATGAGCGTGACCAGCGGTGTGCGCAGGCCGTTGGCATCGGTGACTGCACCGGTTATAAGCCGGGTATTATTACGCTGAATGTCGTAAAACGTTTGATTCGCGCCGTTGCTGTCCGTTGTCAGGGCGTTATAGACCAGTTGCCCCTGGCGATAGAGCAGGAATTGTTCGTCCGGGGTGTTTAGCCATTGCTTGGCGGCGAGCAATCCCGAATTGGTCATGGCGGTGACGGTGAACGGCAGGGCAAACTCCGCGCCTTCCACCGGTATGACCTCACAGCTCGCGTCATTCAATATACAGGTTGCTAATACCGCGTTATTGCTTTGGCTGGCGTAAATGCCGGCGATCTTATTGTAATCGTTGATGCTCATGGGCAGGAAGTCATCGATCAGTGCAATCACTGCTTGTGACCGATAGTCGAACACAAACCCGACGGAATGGTTATTGCGGTTGCCATAACCCACAGCCAAGCCGTTATTGTTGATGGCGGTAAAAGCGTTAAAATGATCCACTTCCGGTTGATTTTGCGATTGGTTTTGCGATGAAACTTGCGATGGATTGGGCAATGTCACCACATCATACATCGCGGGAATCACCGCGGCGCGGGCTTCCGAAACGCCCTGGCTTGCGGCCAGTAGCATAACCACGATTACCGCGCTCAGAACGGCGCCCCATTGGTAGTTATGTCGCATATTATTGTCTCTTTCCCGGATGGTTAATAACACTGGAAATAACTCCCTTGCCATGAGCCGATGCCGCACCTTACTTTCCAATACGCTTAAATAATAAGATTTACGCTGATGCTGCTTTGCCTATCGGCGCGGCTACAAAAATTTTCACTCCACCCACGATAGGCTGGGGGCGGCACATCACTTGCCTATGAGCTTAGCAGAACAATATGAAACTCTAATGATACCGATAAAAAACATGATGGATGGCGAGCAGATTGATGGTCATTATATAGCGTTACGCGGCCATCGGGTAGCGAATTGCGTCTGGATTGCTGACGCCTTGGAGCATAGGATTGGATCAAAGGATTGCTTGAGAATCACTCATACCTAAGCGCTTCAATGGGTTGCAGCCGGGAGGCTTTGCGCGCCGGATGCATGCCAAAGAACACGCCCACCAAACCGGCGAAGCTAAATGCCAATATGATCGACCAGGGTGTAATGCTGACCGGAAAGTTGGAAAATTGCGCCAGTCCCAACGCACCTCCCAGCCCCAGAAAGATTCCGATAATGCCACCGGCGACACTCAGCAGCATGGCTTCTAACAAAAATTGCCACAAAATATCCCGCCGGCGCGCCCCTAAGGCCATGCGTATGCCGATTTCGCGAGTGCGCTCGGTGACCGACACCAGCATAATATTCATGATGCCGATACCGCCCACCAGCAACGATACCGAAGCGATACTGCCCAGCAGCCAGGTAAACACGGCGGCGCTTTCTTCGGAGGTCTTGGCCAGTTCGGCGCGATTGTAAATGCGGAAGTCATCGGCTTGCTCTTCCTGGATGCGATGGCGATAACGCAGCAACTGGGTAACATCTTTCATCACTTGATACGTAGCCTCGCGCCCGGCGGTTTGCACCTCAACACGATCGATATGGGTGACACCCATGATTTTGCGTTGCACCGTGGTCAACGGTGCGAACACGCTGTCATCCTGGTCTGAACCCCAGGCCGTAGCGCCTTTTTCCGACAATACGCCTAACACCTGGCAGGCCATGCCTTTCATCACCACGGTCTCGCCAATGGGATTGCTGAGACCGAACAATTCCCGTGCTACAGTTTGCCCCAACACACACACATGGGCGGCGCTGATCACATGTTGCTCGGTAAAAAACTCGCCTTCGGCCAACGGCCAGCTCTTGACGCTGATATAGTCCGGGGTAACCCCTTCGATGGCGGTCCCCCAATTAGTACCGCGATATCGCAGTTGCACGCCCGTTCTCACCGTGGGCGCAATGGCGATGACACCGGGAATATCGCGTATGGCCTCCGCGTCGGCGCGGGTGAGCGAGGTGGTGGTGCCGGCGCCGGTGCGCACACCGCCGCGGGTCACCGACCCGGGACGGATGACCAGGGTATTGGTGCCCATACTGGCCAGCTGTTCGGCAATGCGTTGTTGCGCCCCCGAGCCTATGGCCACCATGGCAATCACCGAGGCCACACCGATTATCACACCCAATGCGGTGAGCATGGCGCGGGTTTTATTGCGCCACAGGGCTTTTAATGCCAATTGCAATGCGGCGGCCCAGTTCATACGTTGCTCTTCATCCTTTTATTACTTCGTCAAAAGTTCTACTTCAATTATGCTCTAATTGGCCGTCTATCAGGGTGACCTTGCGCTGTGCTTTGGCGGCTACATCCGCCTCGTGGGTAATCAACGCGATAGTCAAGCCATCCTCCAGGTTGAGCTTTGCCAACAAGGTTAATAGCTCCGCACTGGTGGCAGAATCCATGTTGCCCGTGGGTTCGTCGGCCAACAGTAGTGACGGCCGGGTCACCAATGCCCGGGCAATGGCCACCCGTTGCTGCTGGCCACCGGAAAGCTGGTTAGGCAAATGGTATAAACGCTCGGCCAATCCCAAGCGCTGCAACATGTCTATGGCGCGGCGGCGGCGTTCCGCTTTGGCGACACCTGCGTAAATCAACGGTGTTTCCACGTTTTCCACCGCGGAAGTGCGCGCCAGTAAATTAAAATTCTGAAACACAAAACCCAGTTCACGGTTGCGCACCTGCGCCAGAGCATCGCTGTGCATTTTGGTCACATCCTGGCCATTGAGCCAATAACTGCCCTGATCCGGTACATCCAGGCAACCGATGATATTCATCAAGGTGGATTTACCAGAGCCGGAAGGCCCCATAATGGCCAGATACTCGCCTTGATGTAAGGTGAGATCGATGCCGCGCAGCGCATGCACTTGCACGCCATCGAGGACGTAGGTTTTATGCAGGCCTTGGATATTGATGACTTCTTTTGGCGATTGCTTTGGCATTTCTTTCTGCATTTGTTTCTGCATCGCTGACATCTAAAACAAACTCAGGCCGAAACGCCGTTTTCGCTCGCCGCCTTTGCGGCTTGCGGGCACCACGATGGGCAACCCTTCTCGCACCCCTTCGCCACTGATTTGGGTCTCTTTTTCGCCGGTGGTGCCCAACGCCACTTTCAACGGTTTGACCTCTTCGCCATCGGGCAGCCAGATAACACCTTCATTGGCTTGGATGCCGGCACTTAACTTTTTCAGCCGTTGCGCGGGCCAATCGGGCACAAAACGCAGTGCGGCATTGGGCACTTTGAGTACATTCTCACTGCGGGCAACTTCGATAGTGACGGTGGCTGTCATGCCCGGTTTTAACGCCAGGTCCGAGTTATCCACATAAATTATGCAATTGTATTTCACCACCCCGGCTTCGATGGTGGGGTTCAGCCGCACCTGCGCTACCTGGCCGGTGAATTGCCGCTTTTGGTAAGCGAACACCGTAAAGCGCACCGGTTGATCCGGTGCGATCATGCCGATAAACGCCTCATCCACTTCGGTTTCGATTTGCATGCGGGTAAGATCCTGGGCGATGGTAAACAACGTCGGCGCTTGCAGGCTGGCAGCCACGGTTTGGCCCACATCCACACTACGGGAAATCACCACGCCATCAATGGGCGCATAAATAGAGGTGTATTCCAGATTGACTTTCTCACGGTCGCGGGCGGCCTTGGCCTGATCCGCCGCGGCGGTTTTGATTTTGTGCTCTACCACCGCTTCGTCATACGCAAACCGGGCGCTGTCCACATCACTTTCGGAGACCAGTTTTTGTTTTTGTTGTTTTTGCAACCGCTCCAGCTGGCGTTTCGCATCCAGCACGGCGATCCAGGCTTTGTCCCGGGCAGCTTCGGCGCTTTTAAAGTTCGCCTGCGCTTCGGCCAGCCGGGCTTTGAACAGCGCCGGGTCGATTTGCGCAATCAAATCGCCTTTTTTCACCCGGCTGTTAAAGTCTACGTACAAGTGTTGAATGGTGCCGGACACCTGGCTGCCTACCAGCACGGTAATCACCGGGCTTAATGTGCCGGTGGCCGATACGGTGGAAACGATGTTACCGCGCTTGATCTCGCTTAAGGAATACGTTGCTTGCTCACTATCATCCGGCCTGCTCAGCGTAACCCACGCGATTCCACCGAGCACCAGCGCACCAATGATTGAGATGACAACGATAGAACGGCGGATTTTCATGTGTTCTCCAACATGTGCTCTCCAACAACAGTATGGAATTGCCAATAGGGAGCAGTAGATTATCCCCACCAGCGATAATTCCCATTGATAAGCGTCAAATACTCTCAACGGCGATGGCGTGGAATTCCGTCGCGGTGACCGAATTATTTTTGGCAGTCGGCCGGATGGCTGGGATTTGCTGGAAGAAGCGAAAGCGGGGCGCCATCAGGCAACCCGGCAACCCCATTATCCGGCCAATCACTTTACAATTGGTGGCAGCGTAGTATGATTTGTATACATTTGTCGCTGGCGCTCCAATCCCTAGGCGTCAGGACATGAGTTAAGGCTTTTCAAGGTTTGGCGTATGTCGTATGTAACCAAAATTCCTCACTTACTCGTTGCACTGGCGGTAGCGGGTGTCGTTGGTTGCGCCAGTGTCCAGGATTCCGCATCCAACTACCAACCGAAAAAGTTTGATCTTATTATTGCCTCGGAAAATGACATATTGGACGCCGCCTATGAGGCCTTGTTGGAAGTGTATCCGTACGCCTTGTTTTTTCCACTTCTAACGCAGCAATCCGGTTATTATTGGCGCTTGGAATCCTGGGAAATTGATCCCTACTATCATTTTCCTCCCTCCAATCAATATTATTCCCCACTGAGGGAACGCTGGGAGTTCGATCCCTACTACGATAATCGTCTAACCAATCAATATGAGTTCCGACTGAAGAAAACCCATGGATTTACCAAAGACGGCAACCTGCTGCAAGGTTATCAATATGAAATCATTTCCTACGGCTTGGGTTACATCAACGACATCAACGAATTGCATCATTTGGATATCGTCTTCAGGAGCGAATTATTCAAACGGCATATCGATAGAGTAGAAGTTGCCGAGGCGGTGTCGATTAGCGAGTAAGAATGGCTGCAGGGTGGGATGTTCCAAGTTGGCCCCTCAAGAGGAAGGATTGTAGGTAACAATACCGACGACAGCGTTATTGCGACCTTGCTTGTGTGCCGAGTTGGCCATCCGGGCACAAAATTGCGGATAGAAACTGAAATAACAGGGAATATGGCGCATTGGTTTAATATATTCTGGAATTGATTTCTCAGTAGCGGCCGTTGTGCGATCCGAACTCACACGCCGGCGATCGGCGCCATCAGATTATATTAACAAAAATAAACACCATGCCGTAATCACCCCGAACGGTCCTTCCCTGGTCAACCGGTGTGTTGTCAATTTTATTGATCCTGTAGTCCACAAACATTCTTCGAAAACCGAAACCAATATAGCGCGCTTGAGTCGTTATCTCTAGAAACCAACCGGTTGCAGAATCAAATTCTATATAATTACCGCCTAGGTCGCTGGTGCCGGGAAAGTTTGTTAAATCAATCGTCGTGTTCTTAAATTGGCTGATACCCACGCCAAATGCCGCGTGACCTGTTTTATCTCCACCACCTAGCGATATTAGAAAATCCGTATGAGGACGTGTTATTACCAACCCGCGATAATGGTGACCGGCCTCACTTATTGGACCACCACCGATCGTCTTGGAAACACGCATGATGACCATTGGCTTGGTGTTAAATTGTACTATACCCCCCAGTGAGGTTTCCGAGCCGTCTCCTGCGGACACGTCGTAGTAATCACTACAGCCACCGTAAATCTCACTCCAAAATTGCTCCCATTCGTTACATCTGTCTTCTTCGGGTTTCCTCATTTCCGCAACTTCTTGCCCACCTCGGGTTACACCAGTTTCCAAGTGCAAGCCAAAATCCACAACCTTTGTTCCAAAGTCAAAGGCATGACTGTTGAAAGGAAGTAACAACAATATGCCTAGTAGTGAAGTTATTACTAATCTCATAAAGTAATCTCGTAAATGACGTTTATTACAGCAGTATC
>JAJDNG010000153.1 GCA_022340845.1 Gammaproteobacteria bacterium
GCAAAACCCATCAATTAAATCAATTTTCAGTTCCGGGGCCGAACTATGAAATTTTTCGTATCAAAATACTCTTTCATATCAATAACATGCGCAATATTTTTGACGGCCAGCTCAACTGCAATCGCGGATGCATCTTTTGGATTTGGCGTCAGCGATGGCGATCGACAACTTACCTGGCTGGAAAACGACTTGAGGGTCTCCGACGATATATCCACACAATTTGACAATTTCCGCCAAACGAAAGAAGAAGACGTTACCGATATCGACTATGAAGCGTATTTGAAAGCGTTTAAGTTATACATGGTTTTTAAGCAGAAATTTTAAACCAATCCCTCGATCTTCATTCAACGCCCCATTCACCACTTAAATTCCCCGTTACCAAAAAATTCCCTACGCCAACCCTGATAACCTACTGTTTTCTATTAATTATTCCACTTGTTGGTCTGCGGGCAACTTCATTCCGGTAGATTCCACGTTAAACAGATTAATCTCTGTTAAAAAGATTCCCGGATCTATGATGTTCAAGTCTTTGGTGACCGCGCTTAATCCCGCATTGGCTTGAGCCAGTACCGAACCCACACCCGCTAAGATCCCGGAGCTCAAAGCCCCTGTAAAGCTGTTATCGGTGATAAATACCCTGGATTGCAATTGGCTGGAAGTGAGATTTCCAAAATAGCTGCGCAAATCGATTTGAATTTCGAACGGCGATGAAAGTGATCCCATGACACCAGTATTGCCTAAATCAACCAGCAATTGATCCGCCTCAATATAGCCATTGTTTTGGTTGACAATATCGCCGCTGTGCACAGTCAGCGACACCGTACCGTCACTAGAGCGCAGTTGTCCCAGGTTGATATTACCGTCCAGGGCCTCGACGGAGATGTTGTTGGCAGTGGATACACTGTTTAATGTGACGGTGCCAGCACTCAGATTGAAACTTCCGGCTGAGCTTTCCAAAGAACCCGATCCTGTTATTTCACCCTCTCCCAGTGTGATTATTGTGTCACCGCCGACAATAAGATCGGAATTGATATAGGCCACATCGGAACCGCTACCTCCAACGATGTTGATGGTTTGCACATCGGCGTTCAGATTAAAAGTATCGGCGTCGGCGCCACCGGCCACCGTGCCATTCACGTTGGCGTTAAGCTCAAACGTGTCACTTCCGCCATCACCATTGAGTGCGCCACTCATGGCGTTATTAATAATAAACTCGTCTGAGTTATCGCCGCCATTGATCGTACCGCCGTAATCGCCGTTCACATA
Source organism: Gammaproteobacteria bacterium (assembly GCA_022340845.1). Lineage (GTDB taxonomy): Bacteria > Pseudomonadota > Gammaproteobacteria > SZUA-152 > SZUA-152 > JAJDNG01. Next base: position 1,267 of record JAJDNG010000153.1, read on the forward strand.
GAACGTATCCGCCCCCGCCCCGCCGTTTAACACTTCCATGCCAACAAAACTTTGCGCCACATCGGGAGCGCTTCCCACCGACGTGGTTAAAGTTCCTGAATCTAAACCCGTGATATCCCAGGTAGTCGCCACATCCGGCGCAACCAGAGTGTCATTGTCCGCGCCGCCATCCAGTCCACCGGCCGTTACATCATCGCTTAAATAAAACCTGTCGTCTCCGGCATCGCCGTTGAGCGTTCCACTCATGCTGGCGTTTATTGTAAAAGTGTCTGCTTCGGCGCCTCCGTTGACCATCCCGGTGAAATCACCCTCAATATTGAATGTGTCTATGGCCGTCCCACCGTTTAAAGTTTCAATGGCGGAATACGCCAAAGTGTCTGTACCCACGGTGTATTGCCCGGAACTATCAATGATCCAGGTAGCAGCAGTATTGATACCGGTTAAGGAATCGGTGGCCAAACCACCCACTATCGTATCAATATTACTGAATCCGCCGCTCACGCTTGCCTCGTTACCCCCAAAGCCATCCGTGCCGCTGTTGGTCAATAGTATGTTACGTGACGTGCTATAAGCGCTAAAGTTTAAGGTGTCGATATCGGCGCCGCCGTTTATGATACCGATGGTAACACCGTCGCTGACGTTGAACGTGTCCGCACCGGCATCTCCATTCAATGCGCCGCTCATACTGGCTTGGATGTCAAACACATCATCCCCCGCGCCTGCATTGACTGCCCCGTTAAAGTCCCCGGTGACCGCGAAGGTGTCTTGGGCAGCGCCGGCATTTAAAGTCTCTACGGATGAGATCAGTAATGTGTTTCCCCCTTCGGTATATTGACTGTCGATACCGAGATTCCAACTGGCAGATGAATCCAGGACATTCAATGTATCAGCCGCGGCACTGCCCACTACCGTATCCATATTATAAAAACCATTGGTTATACTATCTTCACTGCCGCTGAAGCCATTGGCGCCACTGTCCGTCAACCCAATTTCGCGCACCGTAGTGTATGCGCTAAAATTCAATGTATCGCTTTGCGTGCCGCCATCCACAGCACCGACGGTCACGGCATCGCCAAGATTAAAACTGTCTGCACCCGCGTCCCCATTCAATGTACCGCTCATACTGGCGTTTATATCAAAGATGTCCGCTGCGCCTCCACCATTGGCGGTACCGGCGAAGTTGCCATTTATCGTAAACACGTCAACGGCATTACCACCGTTCAGAATCTCCATGTTGGCGAAGCTTTGCGCGGTATTGGCACCGGCGTCCACCGAGGTGGTTATTTCACCCAAACTGGCACCGAAAAAAGTCCAGGCATTGTCAGTATCAGGAGCAATTAGTGTATCGTTATCCGCCCCCCCATCGATTCGTCCCACGCTCACATCATCACCCAAGTTAAACGTATCGTCTCCATCATCGCCATACAGTGATCCTGTCATGGTATTATCAATGTTGAATATGTCAGCATTGCCGCCACCTCGCACAGTACCGGCAAAATTGTCACCGACAATATCGGTGATAGTCACGCTGTCGATACCGTTACCACCCATCAAGGTCTCCATAGTAGTGAAACTTTGCGCTGTGTCCGAACCGCTACCCATTGAAGTCGTTACGGAACCCGAATCAGTACCGCTCAATATCCAGGTATTAGTCACATCCGGGGCGATCACGGTGTCGTTGCCGTCGCCGCCATCCAGTGAAGCGGCGGTCATGTCATCGGTCAAGTTAAAAATATCATCCCCGGCATCGCCGTTAAGTGTGCCGGCCATGTTGGTATTTATATTAAACACATCGGCTTGTGCTCCCGCATTAATATTACCGCTATAATTACCCACTATGTTAAACGTATCCGCTCCCGCACCGCCGGTTAGAGAATCCATGTTCATGAAGTTTTGCGCCGTATCTGAACCAGCTCCCACCGAGGTTATAATGTTTCCCGAATAAGTGCCCGTCACATTCCAGCTATTCGCCACATCCGGTGCAACCAAGGTATCATTATCACTGTCTGTCCCGCCATCTAAAGTACCCACGTTGACATCGTCACTCAGATTGAAAGTATCCGCCCCAGCATCACCGTTCAGTGCGCCGCTCATGCTGGTGGTGATATTAAAAATATCGTTACCCGCTCCACCATTAACACTACCGCCATAGTCTCCAGCGATATTGAACGTATCCGCCCCACCGCCACCGGTAATACTTTCGATGGCGGAGTAGGTCAAGGTGTTACCACCAGTAGTGTACTGGCTGTTATTATTGATGACATTGATGCTCCAGGCGGCTGTCGTGGAGATGCCGGTTAAGGTGTCAGATGCCGAACTGCCCACGATGGCATCGATATTACGGAATGCACCGGTCAAGCTGGTGTCGGTACCATCAAATCCATCCGGGCTGCTCGCCGTTAATTCGATATTTCTCGCTATCGTATAAGCACTTAAATCTAACGTGTCATTGTTCGCCCCGCCGTCAATACTGCCAACGGTAACGCCGTCACTAAAATTAAAAGCATCATCCCCACTACCACCGGCCAGTGCACCGCTCATTGAGTTGTTGATATTGAAGATGTCCGCATTGCCGCCGCCTTGCACAACACCGGCAAAATTATCTCCGACGATATCGGCAATAAACACAGTGTCGATGCCATTACCCCCGATCAAGGTCTCCATAGTAGTAAAGTTTTGCTCCGTGTCCGAACCGGTACCCACCGAAGTCGTGACGGACCCCGAATCGATGCCGCTCAAAACCCAGGTATTGGTCACATCAGGGGCGATCACGGTATCATTATCGTCGCCACCGTCCAGTGCCCCGGCAGTAATATCATCTGTCAGGTGAAAAGTATCATCCCCTGCATCACCGTTCAGCGTGCCGCTCATACTGCTATTGATATTAAAAATATCGTTACCTGCTCCTCCATAGACACTACCGCCATAGTTTGCAGCGACATTGAATGTATCATCCCCGTTACCACCGGTCAGTGTACCGCTCATTGAGTTATTTATATTGAATATGTCTGCGTTGTCACCGCCATTAACCATCCCGGCAAAGTCAGCGGCGATAGTGAAAGTATCCACGCCGCTCCCACCGGTAATATTTTCTATGCCACTAAAACTGTCCACTCCGGAGAAACTGCCTGAGTCGGCTCCGGAAATGGTCCATTCCGTAGTAGTATTGGGACCGACAATAGCATCTGCGCCTGTACCACCGCTAATAGTGACACTACTTACTGTCAGTGTAGCATCGCCCATATTGAATGTGCTTTCTACGTTCTGCTGACCAACGTTTATCGTAAATGTACCGCCGGAAGCATTGTCATTGATGAAGCCGTTTAAAGTAATATTACGGCCGGCATTTAGTATCAGTGAATTTCCTGAATTCCAAGAAACATCAATGGTAGTATCTAAAAAAATAATGTCTTGATCCGAACCATTGGTGTTATCCACCGCTGGATCAGAAGTATCCAGGGTGATATCCGCCGTCGCAAGTTGAGTGCTGATATAGTCGTCGGAAAACGTATTTGGCCCGAATAAACCCGCACTGCAACCGGCGCTAGCGTCATCGCAAACATGGATTGTGCCCGGGTCGATGAACAACATGCCGGTATCACCGTTAGAAGCCGTTAAGTCCACGTAGTTGGATATGGTGACAGTCTTTCTTCCCGAAATTTCCACAAAACCACCATTACCGGATTGTTGACCACCGCGAGCACTAATACTTCCGTGAAAAGTCGTATCATCATCGGCCCATACGTAAACTTCCCCACCGTCTCCTTTATCCACTGCGTCGGCGGTTATTTCACTATTGTCACTCACGTAGGTCGTGGTGGCGGTTTTTTGCGTACCTTGACCGCCTTTGCCGCCACCGACACGCACCGTGCCACCGCCGTCACTGCCGGAAACATCAATTCTGGAATCGCCCATTAGTCGAACTTGATCGCCAAGTATCTCTACATCGCCACCGTGTTCCCCGGCATCATAGCCGGAGGCATCGATTGAACCGCTGTGCTGCACTTCCCCGCCATCGCCCAGTAACCGCACAACGCCACCCTGGCGTTCAATGCGAGTGGCTTTTATAACACCTTCATTGTTGATGACTCTATCGAATACATTGCGTGCGGCTTTGGCGCTTAATAAAATTTCTCCCCCGTCAGCGACAAGTTCTCCGCTATTACTCACCGCGGCCGCTAATCGTGAAGTATTTTCGATAATCTCACCGTCCACTTCAAAGCGCATTAAACCGTCACCGTCAAAATCCAATACCACGGAACGGCCGGCACCCATATTGATTTTCCCAACCTGGGCGACAATGAGCCCTTCATTTTTAACGGCGCTACCGATTAGATTCACTGAGCCGCCGGTGGCCGCCTGAATTACACCGCGGTTTATTACCACCCCGCCTTGTTGGCCTTCATCAGCGGCAAACCGGTAATCGCCATTCATAAAGGCATCCGGATCGATATTCAATCCACTGGCCACCAGGCTGCCGACATTCACGGATGCCGTTTCGCCAAACACAATACCGTTGGGATTGATTAGAAAAACCCGGCCATTGCCGTCGATGGTGCCGAAGATCTGGCTGGGATTTTGATCCATGATTCGGTTTAATACCGAAGCCGAAGCCGAGGGTTGTACAAACTGCACCGTTTCATTGGTGTCGACGTTGAAACTGTCCCAATTTACCACCATGGAGGGACTGTTCTGGTTGACTATAGTGGATTGCGTATCCGGTTGCTGTATGGCACCCTCGCCTCTAACTACCTGCCCGCCTTGAGGCGCGGCATGGCCCGTAGGCGATACCGCGATTGCGAACAGTAATACAGTCGCATATGAACATAACCGGGTTTTATGTTTAAAAAGGTTTTTGGCATGTTGTTTCGTCATAGTGTCAACCCTATGGGTCATACCCGCAGCGTTTCGCCTGGGGCTTAAAACTGGTATCCGGCGTTAAAATAAGTTCGCGCACTCGAATCCGTTTCGTTATCCTGTTCGTTCAATGGAAAAGCCACATCCAGACGGGCACTGAATCTGTGGATGTTGACGTTAAACGCTATACCCAATCCCATGGCGGTCACATGATCACCGTCACCTTGTTGTTTATTATTGCTGCCGCCGCCAATATCGTAAAAAATCGACATCTTCATCACGTCCCCCCAGGTCCGATTGCCAAATACGGGCACATCCGCCGCCCCTGGCGCTTTGAATATCCACTCCAGGCTGGCGAAATACGCCTTGTCGCGCAAATACTTGGCTACCGAGTACGCCCGTACACTGTCCGGCCCGCCGATGGGCATTTGTTCCAGCGATGCCAAATTGTCTTCCGTGTATTGCCCCCGCAAGGTGAGCAGCAAGGAATGCGTCGCGCCCAAGGATTGGAACCGCGTGTAGCCCAGTTCCAGTTTGTCAAATTCCGGACTGGCATTTGGATTTAACTTCTCGATGGTTTCTTCACCAGATTTTGGGATACCTAAAATGCCATCGAACCCATGAGCGTATCGCAGATATCCCATGTTGATCCCCGCCGTGGTAGCGTCCAGGGCATCGTAGTTGAAATCCACCGATAACACGGCCAAATCGTCGCGGGTAGGTGTTTCAAAGCCTTCTTCGCCCAAATCCACATCGGCGCGTTTACGAAAAAAAGCGATTTTGGCGTAGCGGTTGGATGCCCGGGAGCGCCTTAAGGTATGTTTGTAATAAATTCCACCCAAGGTGGTTTCTCCTGTGCCAGGAATCGAATTGTCGATTTGCTCCAGGGAAAATTCGTTTCTACTTACATTGATACCCACGATGTTTTTGATACTGGGTACGGCTGCTTCATAACTGAGCGAGCCGAAAATACCATTGGGAGGACTGAAGGTTTTGTATAGATTACCGAACAATCGATCTTGGGCACTGATGGAGTTATTTAACGTATAATGGAGGACACTACGGTATTTGCCGGTAAATTCAGACCCAAAGTTGTCCACTGACAAAGCGACCTCCGCGGTTTTTTCTTTTTGCACTTTAATGACCAGTTCAGAACTACCGATGTATTCGCCGGGACGGAACACGCCGAAGACCGACAGTCCAGGATAATCGGTCAGTTGTAGCAATACACTCTCCAGCGGTTGCTTTACCACCGGCAAACCAATCAGTTCGGAAAACGGCGCGATGATTTGCTTGTCGTCATAACGCCGATTACCTTCCACCACGACATTGCTTAAAGTGCCTTCCAATACTTGCACGATCACAAAACCGTTGGTAATGGTTTGCGCCGGGATGTAAGCCTGAGCAAGGATAAAACCTTTGCTTCTGTAAAATCGGGTTACTTCGTCAACTATCTCTTGCAATTGACCTATAGTGAGCCCCTGATTGTATTCAACGTCTTTAAGTTTTTGAATCAAATCCTGAACTCGCTGCAGATCTTCTTTACTGGCTTCACCCCGTTGGCGCCTGTCCACCAGTTCACGCAGAATTTTGGCCGCCTCAACCAGAGCGCCCGGACTGAAGCCTTCTATCACGTCCCCTTTTAAGCGTTGTTTTTCCAAGCGTTGTGTTTCAAGGATGGCTTCAACGTCGCGAATCATAAGATCATAGTTTGGTCGATTAACCACTCCGCGCAGCGCAAATCCCCGCACAATGAGACGTTCGCCTTCATCTATACCCAAGGGACGGTCAACCAGGGGGGGAATTAAAAATAGTTTGTCATCTTCAGGCATTGGCCGCCGATCAATTCGGGGGATGGATTCCACGCGGGGCATGGCGGCATCGGGGAGCGGAGAACTGTCGGATTCCTCCGCAGACGCCATAGACGCCATACTGCAAGCTATACAGCAAACCGCAAACAATCGTGCAATATTTTGCTTAACATCTATCACTGGATTCAGAATTGGGCCGGAGGCTTATTTTTGATTATAGTGAACTTCCCATTGCTATTACTGTGTCTGGGGCCAACGATGCGTTATATCCGAATACACCTTTAAGTTTCTGATTATTATACTAATATGATTACTTAATCTAAATATGACCTTGATCTACTTATAACAATAACACAATTATTGTGCATGCTTTTTATTGGCGAAATAGGTTATTTTTCACTCTCTTGGCAAACAATGGTTTTATGTTTATTATCAAAAAGTTATACTGGATTTTTCAAACATAGCATATAAATATTCGTGATATAGCTTTCAGCTTATTATACTTATTTGTCACTAAGGTTATAGAAATCCGATTATTGTGAGAATTTAATGAACAATTTAATGCAATCAGTGATAATAAACAGCAATGTATGATGTTAGATGTACCGAATCAATTAGAGCCATGAATCGATGAGTATAACGTTTACAATTACCAATCAACCCGCAGCCGTTCCCGGTCAGGAACTCAGCCACACGTTCACTGAGGGTGGAACGCTTGGCCGTACCCGAACCTGCGATTGGGTATTAATTGACGCCAGCCGCTTCATTTCCGGAAAACATGCCGTAATCAGTGAACAAAATGGCGTCTACCAAATCACCGACACCAGCACCAATGGAGTTTTTATTAACGACGCCAAAAACCCACTGGGTAAAGGCAACAGTGCCATATTAAATAATGGTGACATGTTAAAAATCGGTGAATACGTGATCAAAATCGCCATCGATGGCGCGCAACCGGTTGCAGCCGGACCCGGCGTCTTCCAACAACCCGCTTCAACCCCGCCTGCAGACCTATTCGGTAGTCCCCAACAGGGAGACAGAATTGTCGGCGGTGGCCTGGAAGAGGAACCGGTTGACGTTTTGGATCTTTTCAGCAAACCCCAAAAAGCGGTATCTCAAAAGCCAGTCGCACCACCTCCGCCGGAATCCGGATTTATTCCGCAACCCAAGCAGGAGAAGGAATTCAAAAGTACCCAGGGCAGCAACGCACCCTCGATTCAAAACCATTTTATGCCGCCCAACATCATTCCAGACAACTGGCTGGAGGAAGAAAACAAATCCGGCAAACCCAAACGCGCGGCCGAATACAAGCCACCTCCACAACCGCAGACCACGAGAAGTGACTTGCAGTTTCCAAGCACCCCCCAGCCTGCCACCTCGACAACTGGTTTGAAAAAACCGGCAAAAATACCGGAGCTGACCAACGGAACCTCGCCATTTGCGAAGAAAAAGGTCGTTAAAAAAACCGTCCGGACTACAGGCGCTACTTCAGCCGTCAGTGGCCAAGCCGTGCAGGCGTTTCTCGCCGGCTTGGGACTGGAAGAACTCAGAATACCGCCAGATCAGATTCCTGCATTCATGCGCACCGCGGGTGAAGTACTGCGTGAAAGCATCAGTGGTACCTTTAATGTGTTAAGGTCCAGGACCAACATTAAAAGCGAGTTCCGCATGTCAATGACCACAATCCAAGCTGTGGAAAATAACCCGCTTAAGTTTTCCATAAATGTGCAAGAAGCCATTCGCAATATGTTTTTGAACACCAGCGACAGTTATCTCCCCCCGGTTGATGCCATGCGAGAAGGATTCGAGGATATTGAAGGCCATCAGCTTGCCGTCATGGCCGGAACGCAAGCCGCGATCGCTGCTTTAATGAAGCGATTCCAGCCCGATTTTTTGGAAGATACCTTTGACCGCACCATCAGCCGAGCCGGTTTATTACCGGGTGGTAAAAAAGCGAAATACTGGGACGCCTTTGAAGATTACTATCGAAACCTGGCCGCCAGCGTCGAAGATAATTTTCAGAATATGTTTGGCGAAGAGTTCGCCCGCGCTTATGAAAATCAGGTCAATCGGTTGCTGGGTTCCAAACGGCGCAAATAAAAACGAACAGCGTGAAATATTTCTTTTCACCATAACGAAAATAACGTAAAGACGCCGATACTCCCGGCGGTACAACTATGATCCGGCCCTTACTCATCCACAGATTGGGTTCCACCACCGACGCTGGTGGAAATAATCGGCGTTGGTTGCAGTTGACGATTACAATAGCGGTATTGTGCGTAACCCTGGCAGCGTGTGATTTTTTCGACCGTGATAAACAATCCGCAAAATCCGATGCCGGTGGGGGGAAATCAGAACCACTTGCTCCACCTCAAGATTTTCAAACCCAAGTTCAAGGCAGCAAAGTCACTTTAACCTGGCAACAACTCCCAAAAAACCAATACAACCTGTACATGGCCAATGAACCCGGGGTCTCCCCGCTAACCGTGGACCGCTTAAAAAACGGAATTGTGCATGAAGGAGTTAATAGTCCCTTCACGTTATCCGGCTTGCAAGACGGCATGACATATTATTTTGTGCTTACAACGGTCAGCAAGCAAGGTGAGAGCGATCCCTCTATAGAGCTTTCAGCCACTCCCGTATCCGAATTAGCAGAACCACAGCCGGAAAAAACCATAGAACCACCCAAAAACCTTCAAGCCGCAGCCGGCGATGGGCAGATCACCTTAACTTGGGATCCTGTACTGGGTGCCACACAATACAATTTATACATGGCGACGGAATACGGTATAAATCCCAAACTTTACAACCAATTGCCAGAAGGGATGGCGCATTTAAATGTCACCAGCCCCTATACGATTTACGGCCTCAAAAACCATGTGGTGCATTATTTTGTCATCGCGGCGGTGGATAAAAACGGTGAAGGCCCGATATCAGCAGAGGTTTTTGCGACCCCCAGCCCGCCAAAGCGCCCTCCTACACCACGTAACTTCAGCGCTCAACCCGGCGATGGTCAAGTCACTTTGTACTGGGACGCTGACCCACAGATAGAACGATACAACATATATTCAGCGAGGCAATCTGGGGTAAATGCTGAAGTCTATAGTCATTTACCCGGCAGCATGACCGTAAGAAATATCACCAGCCCGTATGTTTTTCGCGGCTTGAACAATGGAACCACTTATTATTTTGTGTTGACCGGCGAAACCGATGCCGGCGGCGAAAGCCTTGCAACAGAAGAAATCGCCGCAACGCCCCACCTGCCTCAATTACCTCCCCCTACCAATGTCCAGGCGTTGGCCTCGGACCGTAAAATCACGGTGCGCTGGCAAGCATCCAACGGTGCCAACCGCTACAACGTCTATATGGCGCGGCAACCCGGAGTATCGCCGGATACCATAAAAAACCTGGTTAGCGGCGCCATATTCGAAAGCGTCACCAGCCCGCTGCAAATCAATGACCTGCAAAACGATGTTACTTATTACCTCACTGTAACCGCTGCCAATAACGCCCAGGAAAGCAAAGCCAGCGAAGAGGTATCCGCGACACCTCAAAAACCGTACATACCACCACCTCCGCGCACGAAATCATCAATCGACAACTATGTTACTATGGATAGCGATGGCAAGCCTTTATCCGATCAGTCAAAACCCTACCCACTACAACCATGGAGCTGTGTTCAAAGTAAAAAATCAGGTTTAATTTGGGAGGTCAAATCCGCCGAACAAGGGTTACGCTATAGCCAAAATACCTACACTTGGTATCATCCCGACAGTAAGGTCAATCAGGGCAATCCAGGTGTGCTCAATGGTGGGAAATGCACCGGTAGCGGATGTGATATATACGCTTTTACGCAAGCGGTAAATAACAGCAATTTATGCGGTTTCAACGATTGGCGATTACCAACACGAGATGAACTGCTAACGCTAGTGGATACGAAAGCAACCTACCCCCGACCCACTATCGATATAGATGCGTTTCCCAACGCCATCAATTCCTATTACTGGACCAGTACCGTCAATAATTTCGATCCAAGCATGGCCTGGTTTGTCTATTTTGGCAGTGGTTACGATTATTACGAATACAAATCCTTTGCCAGCCACGTGCGATTAGTACGAAAACCCTGATGTGCTGCCTTCAAAAAACGAAAACACTATATAGCTAAACGTCTGAAGTCTCCGCCAGTCTCGTTTAGTCTATATTGAATAGCGGTTAAGTAGAGTACCATTTGGCACTAGAGTGACGACCCACAGCCTCCAGCACGTGTAAAACCCTAAATAAAGATTTATTGCTTGGCAGCGTGACGATGTTTTGGGCCGAATTTTGATTGGACCAGGCTTGTTTTAACCTTAAATGTGGTGGGATCGGATGTGCGCCAACAAACCATTGGCCGCGTGTTCCACCATGTCTAATACGGTGTCGAATCCTCTCGGGCCACCATAATAAGGATCCGGAACTTCGTGGTATTCCAAATGAGGAGCGTAATCCAGAAACAGCTGCAGTTTTCCCTGGTGTTCTTCCGGGCATATTTTCAACAAATGCTGGTAGTTATCCTCATCCATGGCCAGCACATAGTCAAAATAGTCAAAATCTTCCGCCCTGGCTCGGCGGGCACGTAGTAAGCTGATATCAATTCCGCGTTGCAATGCGCTTTGCTGCGCCCGTGCGTCCGGAGGTTCGCCCACATGATAAGCATGGGTACCGGCGGAATCGATTTCGATAACATCAACCAACCCCGCATCATGCACGAGTTTGGCAAATACGCCTTCGGCTGTTGGTGAGCGGCAGATATTGCCCATGCAAACGAAAAGTACTTTTACCATTTCAAAACCCCGTGATTTTACGACTCATTGGACAGACTGTAGCAAGTGAAGTTTACCGTGATGTGAAATTTTGGCGGACCTTTTCCAAATCCTCCTCAGTATCCACGCCGATGCCGCCGTCTTGCCGGGCTTCACCCGCGTAAATCTTGTGACCGTTTTGCAATCCGCGTAATTGCTCCAGAGATTCCAATTGCTCCAGCGAACTCTGCGGATAGTTGATATATTGCAGTACAAATCCGGCCGTGTAAGCGTATAAGCCAATATGCTTGAAATAGTCGCTGTGTTCGCAAACCGCCAGATTGTGGAAGGCGAATTGGCTCATTTGAGGGGGAAATCGGTTGCGGTCCCAAGGGATAGGAGAGCGGCTGAAATACAATGCATAACCCTGGTTGTCGCGCACTACTTTTACGACATTGGGATTAAACAACTCCGCATCGTCGTGGATGCGAGCGCACAATGTGGACATACTGGCCTGAGAATGTTCTTGCAACTGGTTGGCGACTTGGGTGATCAGTTCACCGGGCATCATCGGTTCATCGCCTTGCAGATTCACCACTATGTCGTCGCGGTTAAAACGCAGGGTTTGTATAACTTCTGCTATTCGCTCGGTGCCCGACCGATGATACGTCGAGGTCAGGCAGACTTGTGCTCCAAAGGATTTTGCCACCGCTTCGATCCGCGCGTCATCGGTGGCAATGACAACCCGCTCTGCGTTGCTTTTGGTGGCACATTCGTAAACGTGTTGAATCAGCGGCTTGCCCGCTATATCCAGCAAGGGTTTGCCCGGCAGCCTGCTGGAGGCAAACCTTGCGGGTATAACAACACTAAATTTCACTCAACTTCCTCATCCGCCGGCAATTGTCTCGCTTCCTCTTCCAGCATGACTGGAATGTCATCACGGATCGGATAAGCCAGTCGATCCCCTTTGCATATCAACTCCTGCGCTTCTTTTTTATAGACCAGCGGCCCTTTGCAAATCGGGCATACGAGTATATCTAACAGTTTTCTATCCATTGCTCTTCCTCAGTTGCTCGGTTAATTTTATTAGAAAATTTTTATTAATTTCGGCCGTCACCGGGACGTGCCAAAAATGCTCTTGGACAAACTCACGACATTTTACCGCATCTTTTTCCGTCATGAGCACAGGCAAATCGTCATTAAAACATAACTCGTCTGCCGTATACACATGATGATCCATGAATGGATGCTCGATGAGACGGATCCCCATGCTTTTAAGCTGGTTAAAAAATCGGCTGGGATTGCCTATTCCCGCAACAGCATGTACCGTTTGGTTGACAAATTCGGCAAGTGCTTTTTGGTTCAACGGCTGTTTGAGATTGCGTGCCGCTTGCATATGCAACCGCATTTCGATTTTTTCTCCGGTTTCTCCCTCATTATCGACGACAATTGTATCGGCATTCGTGACTGTGTTCGTGACTGTGTTTGTAACAACGTTTGTAGCAACGTTTGTAACAACGTTTGTAACAACAAAGTCCGCCTCCAAAACACGTTGTGCGGGCTCGCGCAGGGGGCCGGCTGGCAGACAGCGGCCATTACCAAAACCTCTGCTGCCGTCGATTACCACCACTTCAATGTCTCTGTGCAACGCGTAGTGCTGCAAACCATCGTCGGAAACGATGACGTCGCAATCATACGCATCCAACAATGCCCGTGCCGCGTGGGGTCTGTCCGGCCCTACACTCGTAGGACACTGGCAGCGCTGTGCCAACAGCACCGCTTCATCTCCCACTTTCATTGGATCGCTGTTTTCAGTCACCGCTTGCGGCCAGGTGGCGGCCTTGCCGCCATACCCCCTGCTGACGATCCCCGGCTTGTACCCTTGCCTTTTTAAGTGTTCGGTGATCGCCGCCACCAGCGGGGTCTTACCGGTCCCCCCTACGGTGATATTGCCTACCACAATCACCGGTACTGGCAATTTTTCCGGTTTGATTATTTTTGCCCGATAAAAAAATCGGCGCAGAATCACTACTGAGCAAAATAACCATGCCAGTGGCAGCAGCAGTACTGACACCGGATTCGGTTCATACCAGTATTTTTCAATTGACGCCATAAATAGTCGGGGTCATGGAATGCCGCTCAATGGGTAATACGTCTCTAATTATTATTCTGGTCACTGCTTTGCGTCGTGTCGCCTTCAGTAAACTGCATGTTGTACAAAGCGGCATAGTGGCCATCCTGGGCCAGCAAATCGGCATGAGTGCCTTGTTCGATAATCTTGCCTGCATGCATCACGATAATTTTGTCAGCCCCTTCAATGGTGGAGAGCCTATGAGCGATTACCAGGGTGGTACGCCCAACCATGAGTTTATCCAATGCATCTTGAATAATACGTTCGGATTCGGTATCCAGAGCCGATGTCGCTTCGTCCAAAATCAATATGGGCGAGTCTTTTAGCAAGGCGCGTGCAATGGCGATACGTTGCCTTTGCCCACCGGATATCAACACCCCCCGATCACCGATCATGGTATCCAGGCCTTGCGGTAAATCTTTGATAAATTCCATGGCGTGCGCCGCGGTTGCCGCTTTTATGATTTGCTCCTGGGTGACCTGATCCTTGCAACCATAAGCAATGTTGTTGCCTATGGTGTCGTTGAACAAGGTAATGTCCTGACTGACCAGGGCAATGTTTTTTCTCAGATTGGCCAGTCTCAAGTCGTGAATAGGAATACCGTCGATGAGGATTTCGCCGACAGAAGCATTGTAAAACCGCGGCAGTAAACTCACCAAAGTGGATTTCCCGCTTCCGGAGCGACCGACAATGGCAATGGTCTGGCCGGGCGCCACCGAAAGACTGACATCGTCAAGGACTAGTGCATCCGCGCCAACATAGCGAAAAGATACATTGCGAAACTCCACTTCACCTTTCACCTTATCCAGGGTTTTGGTGCCGATGTCCTGCTCTGTTTCTGTATCCAACAGACCGAATATGCTTTGAGCGGCGGCGATGCCTCTTTGTATGGTTTCTGTCACTTGCGTTAGGCGGCGCATGGCCGGCATCAATAACATAATCGCGGAAATAAACGATACAAACGTTCCTGGCGTAATCTGCGACAACATAGGTTCTTTGGTGGCGAAAAACAGTACGGCGGCCATACCAATGGCGCCGATAAATTGCGACACCGGCACACTCAACCCGCCCGTAACCGCCAGTTTCATGTGCTGACGCCGATTGTAGTTGTTTGCATTTTCAAACACGCCCCGCTCGTAGTCCTCGGCACTATACACTTTGACCACCCGATTGGCCTCGATCACTTGTTGGGATATTTGCGACACATTGCCCATGGAAGCCTGAATTTTGCGGCTGATGCGGCGAAACCGTTTACTAACCACCACGACGATGCCCCCGACCACTGGTGCCAGCACCACAAAAAACATCGTAAGCTGCCAGCTGAGGTATAACATCCACCCCACCAGACCAAACATGGTCATCGTGTCGCGAATTAGAATAGTCACCGCACCGGTGGCTGCGGCAGCTACTTGTTCCACATCAAAGATCAATTTAGACGAAAGGTGCCCTTTGGAGTTGCGGTCATAAAAACTGGTCGGCAACCGCAGCAATTGATCGAACATGATGGCGCGCATATCGCGGATTAAATTCCGCCCCACCCAGTCCATACAATACCGTACTATGAATCCACCCACACCACGAAACAGAAAAATTGCCAACAAGGCAATAGGAGCGTATTTGATGACGGTGGGGTCTTTTTCGATGAATGTACCGTCCAACATGGGCTTCATCAGTGCGGCGAATCCGGTTTCCGTGGCGGCAACGGTGACCATACCAAATACTGCAGCCACAAACCCGATTTTGTAGGGAATAATATATCTCAACAGGCGACGATACGTAGCGCCGCCTGTTATTTCATCGTTTGAGTCTGACATTTGGAATTACGAAATAAGCGATCCAGCGTTGTTTTTATCAAAGGCGTTGTTGCCAGCGTGGTTGTTCACGGAATCGTGGCTATTGTAGAAATCTTGGTTATTGTGTTTCCTGGGTCTGGGTAGTGGCGAAACTCAAATGCACAAAACCCAGCTGACGAGCGGCATCCATGACCCGGACCACGGCTTGATGGGTTGTATTGGCATCGGCGCTGACGATAATCGGCGGATCCTGCCTGCCTTCGGCGACTTTCAACATGGCTTGTTTCAGGGTTGTGGTTTGGGTGTTAATGACACGTTGCCCGTTAACAAAATACGTCCCCTGGGCGTTGATTGTCACTTCAATTACAAACTCTTCTTCCACGGGTGCATCGATGGCCGCTTCCGGCAAAGTGACTTCAATTTCAGACTCGCGTTCAAATGTAGTCGATACCATAAAAAAGATCAGCAACAAAAACACCACGTCAATCAGCGGTGTAATGTTGACATCAGGTTCTGATGATTTGATTAGGCGCAAATTCACAGGCGATTTCCCTCTGTCTCTTTGTTATGCTTTTTTCACTGCCGCTTCTTTACCGCGGTCACCGTGTATCACTTCCACCAGCTTAATGGCTTCGGCTTCCATGAACACCACCAACTCTTCGATTCGACCCCGTAAATAGCGGTAAAACATCAAACTGGGAATGGCAACCGACAGACCGGCCGCGGTCGTGATCAAGGCTTCTGAAATCCCGCCGGACAACACCGTAGCGTTACCCACACCTTCAGTCGTAATGACCGTGAATACTTTGATCATACCGATTACCGTACCCAATAAACCCAACAAGGGGGTGATCGATGCAATTGTGCCGAGGGTATTAAGATAGCGTTCCAATTCATGCACTTCGTGCCTGCCGATCTCTTCGATACTTTCTTTCATGACTTCACGGCTAAGATGCAGGTTTACCAACCCTGCCGCCAGAACGCGCCCCAACGGTGAGCTTTTTTTGATGGTATTAATTTGCTCCTCGCCTAATTGACCCATACTGTGCCATTGCCATATTTGTGCGACTAAATGCTTGGGAATGACCCTTTTACGCTGTAAAGCCCACAATCTTTCACCAATGATGGCAAGCGCCACGATGGAACACAAAATAATTGGCGCCATTAGCCAGCCGCCGGATTTCACTATCTCAAACACGCTTTATTTTCCTCGTTTGTAGGTAGTTGCTATGGATTTGTTGAGTTTTTATCGCAATTGCCTTACTTGCGGTTGCCGTTCAATTACTTAAGATCAGGTACAATAAAAACGTAAAACCCGCATGATAGCAAAAACATTAAAAGCTGTACCACTCACTCAGATCTGAATGCCAGTAACGCCGGTCTGCGTGTCGGTACAACTGCTTCAACACAACCCCCTGGTCGCGATGTAACAAAAACCGTATGGCGCCGTTTTCCGCCGTATCCAAAACGGTCACGTTTTTTTGCAGATATCGTTCCACGACTTGCTGTTTGGGAAAACCATACCGGTTCCGGTACCCCACCGCTGCCAGCGCAAATGTGGGTGACACACGATCGATGAAGGGCTGGGAGGAAGAGGTTTTGCTGCCATGGTGCGGTATAAGCAATATGTCCGCCGCGATACTGTGTTTTTCCGCTTCCAGAACCAATTCCCTTTCCACGCTTTTTTCGATATCACCGGTTAGCAGCACTTTGGCGGACGGAGTTTGGACCCGCAACACACAGGACAAGTTGTTTTCAACTTGCTCCCTGGCAAAATCCTCTGCATCCGGGCTTAAAAACTCAAACTTTACGCCATCCCACTGCCATTGGGTGCCGCTCACACAACGCCGGGCTTGTCCCGGGGAAAATTTTTTTATCACGCTGGTGTCTATCTGCTCAACCGGCATGGCCGCCAACAGCGATTGAGCACCGCCGATGTGGTCGTTGTCACCATGAGTGATCACTAAACGATCAATGTGTTGAATTCCGGCACTGCGCAAGTAAGGCAAAACCACCGCTCGACCGGTATCAAATCCGGAGTTAAACCGCGGCCCGCTATCATACACTAAAACATGATGTTGCGTCTTAATTACGGCCGCCAGCCCTTGTCCCACATCCAATAAGGTAAACTCAGCCTCACCTGGCTCAATATTGCCGTTGGTCACCGAGAATATCGGCGCCAGCCACACCACACCGACCCACCGGGCCGGTAGCCCCCTGGGCGCCAGAAACCACAGTATTCCCACCGCGGCGGGCAATAATGTCCACAACGGAGGTTTTATTGCCAACCATTGCGGTGATTCCACAGCCGCGCACCATTCCAACACCGGCCATAGTCCCTGCAAACTCAAATCCGCTAATTGTATAAACATTGCCGCAGCCGAAGGTAGAACAGGAAACAACACCGCACCCACCAAGCTAAGCGGCACTGTCAAAAAACTTACCCAAGGGATGGCGATGATATTGGCAAGTGGTCCCGTCAGCGCCAGAGTCTGAAAAAACCATAAAAGCAATGGCGCTAAACCCACAAACACCAACCACTGCGCCCGTCCCCATTGCCACCATAACCCCTTGGGTGCGAGACGCCCCACCATGCCGTACAACAGCACTGCCACGGCCGCAAACGACAACCAAAATCCGCCATCCAACACCGCCAGTGGATCGATAATCAGTACAGCCAGTAGCGCAAGGCATAACACCCGAAATGGCTGAAATTGACGCTGCCACAAAATACTCAACATAACGACCACCACCATGACACAAGCCCGCTGGGTGGGAATGGCAAATCCCGCCATGGCGGCATATCCGACGGCGCCGGCTATGGCCATTACGGCGGCCACTTTTTGTGCCGGAATACGCAAAGTGGCATACGACCACAGGCTCCACAGCCTCCGCACAGCAAAAAACACCAAACCTGCAATCAAGCCAATGTGCAAGCCGGAAATGGCGATTAAATGATTGGTGCCGGTGCGGGTAAATACCTCCCATTGTTGCTGTGAAATGGCATCCCTTTTACCGATGGTCAACGCGGTGACAATACCGCGAAATGGAGATTGCGTCAGGGTTTCACCGATCCGGGTTTGCAACCATTGGCGGGCGCCGTGCACCCAATATCGGCCGGGACCTTCTTTGCGCAAGGTGTTCAGCGCGGCAATTTCAGCGGGCAGACCGGCCTTTAAATCGAGCGCTTCCGATTTACGAAGATTTTTAACGTAGCCAGTGGCCCGCACGCCCTGGCGGAATAGCCACCCTTCGTAGTCAAACCCGCCGGGATTTTGAAACCCGTGCGGTCTTTTCAGGCGAATCATTAAGGTCCACGATTGTCCAACGTGCAGCGTCGTGGGTGGCCCATACCAATTCAGCAACACCTTGTTGGGGCCGTTATTGACAGGTACAGCGGTAAAATTTTTCGCTTGGAAGGATTTTGATCGGACTTTACGGTTATGGACATTGCGATTGTTATCTATTTTCCATAATTTGTTAATGGTAAACTCAAACCGCGTTCTTTCCGGAGAAATGTTAGGCAGAGAAGACACTATTCCGTCAACGATAAGATTCTGCCCTTCCAACTCCGGAACCAATGCCCGGTCCAGCAATATATGCGCAAACAGTAAAGACCAACAGAAGCCCAAACCGGCAAACAGGATGGGCAGGGCTTTCGGATACCGTATTGAGGCGGGCAATAGCAGCAAAAACGGTATACACCAATACCAGGGCGGTAATTCACTGAGTTGCTGGAAACTCACAACACCGGTTAAAAACCCAAAAGCTGTCGAATACATAATTATTGTATTAAAACTGTAAAATAACCGACGTATAGTTTACTCACTGTTTTGCGAAAATTGCGTATATGCCTAGAAAGTTTATTAAGCGCTTTGTCCCTCATCACGACGCTATACATAGCCACAGAGGTTTGCGGTTTCTCGGTCCGCTGATCAAAGATCCCAATTTACTGCACCTCAATCGCCGTTCAGTGTCCGGCGCCGTGGGAATGGGCTTGTTTCTGGCGTTTGTGCCAGTGCCGTTCCAAATGTTATTGGCCGCCATAGCAGCGGTTATTATACGGATAAATCTTCCTATCACTATGGCCATGGTGTGGCTGACTAATCCAATCACCATTCCACCGATGTTTTATTTTGCCTACAAAGTTGGCGTATGGCTTCTGGGTACACCGAAGCAGGAGTTTCAGTTTGAGCTGTCCTGGACATGGATTACTGACAGTTTGGGGGCTATTTGGGAGCCGTTTTTGTTGGGTTGTTTTTTTGTAGGGACTACAGCAGGATTGTTGGGCAGCGTCACCGTGCGAACCTTGTGGCGCTTAAAGGTGCAGCAATCGTGGAAGGAACGTAAACAAAAACGACTGTTAAAAAAGGACTCTGACGATCCTGTGCAAGGGAAATAATTTCCGATCTCGCTTTGGCCTGCCAGCAAAGCTCGAAAAACGTTTATTCGTGCTTATATTTAAACGTTACTTGCGTTAAAAACAGTTTATTTTCAAGACCACTTACATTTCACGCTAACTGTATCAGCGCGATTGCATCATCGCTGTCAGCTTCTACACAATCTACTTCAAAACTCCGTCTTCCAGAACCAATATTCGCTGCATTCGCTTGGCCAAACGATCATCGTGGGTCACCATCACGATACTGGTACCCAATTCCGTATTTAATTGCAACATCAGTTCATACACGGACTCGGCGGTTTTATGATCCAGGTTGCCGGTAGGTTCATCGGCCAGGACACACAACGGATTGGTAATCAATGCCCTGGCGATAGCGGTTCTTTGTCGTTCCCCACCGGATAACTCACCCGGCTTGTGCAGCAGACGTTTGCCCAGGCCCACCTTTTCCAGCATGTTGCTGGCCTGTTCAGCAGCGGCTTGGGTGGTCTCACCCCGGATCATCAAGGGTAGCGCGACGTTTTCCAACGCCGTGAATTCCGGCAACAAATGGTGAAATTGGTACACAAAACCCAGAGTCTTGTTTCTAACTGCCCCCCTGGCGGCTTCTTTCATGCGTGAGAAATTTTCGCCCTGGATTAGAATCTCGCCCCGGCTGCAGGAATCCAATCCTCCCAGCAAATGCAATAAAGTACTTTTGCCCGAACCGGAGGCCCCCATTATGGCCACCTGCTCTTTCGCAGCAACTTGCAGATTGATCCCCTTCAAGACCTCCACATCCAGCGCGGCCTCTTTGAAGGTTTTATACACATCCCGGCACTCCAGGACAATGTGCTTCTCAATGGGTGTGGGGTTGGATTTGGATTCGGATTCGATTTCGCGAATGGTCCGGGGCTCGCCACTATTCATAGCGCAAGGCCTCCGCCGGTTGGGTCCGTGAAGCGTTCCAGGCCGGATATAATGTGGCGACTACGCTGATGAGAAACGCAAAAGCGCAAACCTGTAACACATCGTCCCAATGCAATTCGGAAGGGAAATCACTAATAAAATACACATCGGCAGGCATAAACTGAACGCTGAACAACTGTTCAATGAACGACACCACCGCGGCTACGTTAAGCGCCAGGGATACGCCGCCTGCCATACCTAACAACGTGCCCGCAATTCCAATGACCGTACCTTGCACAATAAAAATCATCATAATACTGCGCGGACTGGTGCCCAGTGTTCTAAGTATGGCAATGTCGCTTTGTTTGTCCCTCACCACCATTACCAGGGCGGAGAGGATATTAAACGCGGCCACGATGACGATAATCATCAATATCAAAAACATCATGCGCTTTTCCAAATGTACTGCGCGGAAAAAATTCGCGTGTTGCCGACTCCAATCCGTCACCCAATACGAGCCGCGTAAAAAAATGGAAAGCTGGTTACTGACTTGGGTGGCCGCGAATAAATCATCCAATTTCAACCGGATACCGCTCACGTTCTCACCCATGCGATACAGTTTGGCCGCATCCTTCAAATGCACAAAGGCCAGGGCGGTGTCGTACTCGTTTTGTCCCACTTCAAACACACCCGATACCGTAAAACGTTTTAAACGAGGCAAAATCCCGGCCGGCGTACTCAGCGCTTTGGGTGTCACCAGAGTAACTTTATCGCCTATCATCACACCCAGATACCGGGCCAGGCCTTTACCCAGAATGATGTTATAATTACCGGCCTTCAAATCGTTGAACTGGCCTTCGATCATTTTATCCGCCACATCGGAAACTTTTATTTCCTCCTCCGGATATACGCCGCGCACCATCACGCCTTTAACCTGCTGACCCGCCGTCAACATACCTTCTCCTTGGATAAACGGCGCCAAACCGATAACCTCGGGCTGGTGCTTTTGTATTTGCGCTGCCACAGATTGCCAGTCCTGCAGTTCGCCATCGAAACCGTTCACCACCACATGGGAAGTCATGCTTAAAATGCGTTCCCTTAATTCGGTCACAAAGCCGTTCATAACCGACAGCACCGTAATCAGTGCAGTGACCCCCAGGATAATACCCATGATGGAGGTTATGGAAATGAAGGAAATAAATTGATTGCGGCGTTTTGCACGGATGTAGCGCAAGCCAACAAACAGTTC
Source organism: Gammaproteobacteria bacterium (assembly GCA_022340845.1). Taxonomy (GTDB): domain Bacteria; phylum Pseudomonadota; class Gammaproteobacteria; order SZUA-152; family SZUA-152; genus JAJDNG01. The sequence continues at coordinate 23,176 of JAJDNG010000153.1, forward strand.
CAGGGGTTTGAACATAAACAGCTTACAAGTTGTTAATCACAGGGTTTTGGAAGGAGCCGATACTATCATGTCTGCGGACGGCTGTCATATCCGGGCGGGGATTGAAAATATTTTCGCCACGAACCACCTAGGGCGAAATAGCGTCCGTGTATTTCTCCGTGATAGTTCCACGACGATAGTTTCACAATAGTGGTTTTGCGGCAATGGTTTCACTCCATTGGTTTCGCCATATTGGTGTCAAGAGTGGTGTCAAGAGTGGTGTCAAGAGTGGTGTCAAGAGTGGTTTCGCAAGTAGTTTCGCCAAAACGGTTACCCATGCGGATACATGTGGAACTGCACTACCCAATTTTGATCTCGCACCCACGCGCGCAGCGTGCGAACGAGACAATTTTTTACCTTCGTACCCCTGATGTCTTCGTAGTAAGTTGTTTAAGGTTTCTGGCCAGGCGTCAACACTGACTGCAATAACGCCATACTGGAACTGATAGTGACGGAATCGTGCATGCCTTGCTGGAGGAATTTCACCAGTTGAGGATACAACAGGATAGCTTCATCCGTAGCCGAATCCGATCCGCTTTGGTAGGCACCCACACTGATCAAATCCCGTTGTTGTTGGTATTTTGAATACACTTGCTTGAACCGCTGGGTGGATTTCAAATGTTCGGGGGTGACAATTTCCGTCATGGCGCGGCTGATGGAAGCCTCTACATCGATGGCCGGATAATGACCCGCTTCGGCCAGTTCCCGGGACAACACTACATGCCCGTCCAAAATGGCCCTGGCGGCATCGGCAATAGGATCGTTGGTGTCATCACCCTCGGTTAGCACTGTATAGAACGCCGTAATGGAACCACCTTGCTCTTCACCATTGCCCGCCCGTTCCACCAACTGGGGTAACTTGGCGAATACCGAAGGCGGATAACCCTTGGTCGCCGGCGGCTCTCCAATGGCTAATGCAATCTCTCGCTGCGCCTGGGCATAACGGGTTAACGAATCCATCAATAGCAACACATTCAATCCCTGGTCGCGAAAATACTCCGCAATGCTGGTGGCTAGTGCCGCTCCGTGCAATCGAATGACCGGCGCATCATCCGCCGGCGAGGCTACGACCACTGCGCGTGCCAGCCCTTGTGGACCGAGAATGTTCTCGATGAATTCTTTTACCTCCCGGCCCCGCTCGCCGATCAACCCCACCACAATGACGTCCGCCGTGGTAAATCGGGTCATCATGCCCAACAACACACTTTTACCCACGCCACTACCGGCAAACAACCCCATGCGTTGTCCCCGGCCGACAGTCAGCAACGCATTAATTGCTCTAACGCCCACGTCCAGCGGCTGTCGAATGGGCGCTCTGCGCAAAGGATTGATGAGGCGCCCATAAATCGGTTGACGGCGGCTGCATTGAAGTTTCCCCAGACCATCCAACGGCTCACCGCCGCCGCTGAGCACTCTTCCTAACAACTCTTTTCCCACGGGCACATCATAGACTCTATCGGTGGGAATCACCTTGGCATTAGGGGTAAGGCCGCGAATACTGCCGGTGGGCATTAAAAACAACTTATCGCCTGCGAAACCCACCACTTCGGCTTCCACATCCGCCCCTTGCGGACCTTTAACAATACAACGTGCGCC
>JAJDNG010000091.1 GCA_022340845.1 Gammaproteobacteria bacterium
CTGGAAAAAATCAAGAACGACTACGGCGTGATAGCTGAAGTCTATGGGGTACCAGCGCTCACGGCTAATTCCCTGATTGATGCGGCGAGCATTTACCATCCCATTGAAGAGGAATTATTACTTTAAGTTAGTGGTCCATGCAGGTAACAAGGCTGGTATCTCAGTAACGCCGCAATGATTGGCGATCCGGTGACAATGGTACTAGTCGACCGCGAGGCACGCGTGCGGCGTTTCTGCCGCCGGATGAGGCGTAATAATACCAAGATCCAGGATCCACACCACGTCGTACAGTGCAATGCTTACCCGGATTATCTATGCAACAGCACAACGGTATCTTCCACAGTTGCAAACCTGTATTGCGCCTAGAAAGATCTGGCGAAACACCTGCTTGTGATAGATACGTGGTTTTGCGAGGCTTCTAATTTCCAACGCTAGCAGCTTGTTTTGCGGGCACCGCCTCATCATTTACTGTAATGGTATGGCCACTCGAATTAATCGTTTGATAGACCATCCAGATGTCTTCCACACGTTGCGCACTGTCCTGGTCCTTGATCACCAGGCCTTCCACCGCCAGATGCAATTCCATATTGTTTTCCAAAACGATTTGATAAATTCGGCTTCGTGCAACAGGACTTTGAGGCAACTGAAACAGACTATACAAAACCACACCCTGGTTTTTGGCGGCATCTCTTAACACCTGCTCCAACATGGTGTAACAATCGGCCACAGCGTACTCCGTAACGCTTAGTAAAAGATGTATATTATTATCGGCGCAATAGTCTCTTAACACGAGGTTTTGCACTTGTTGCGGCACGCGCCCTCCCGCCACCGGCCGGCTGGAAATGTATCCGCGGTAACCAAGCTGTTTAATCATGAATTTCTCCTGATATCTGATGACTCATACCGATTCTGGTGGCAGCACGCAACGTAATGGGTTCGTAATACTCTCCAAGCCTGTTGTGCGCATAAGGTGAAAAAACACTTTTAAAGCGGCAGCTCAAAGCCCATCCGGTTTTGCCTTCGTTATTGATGCGGTTGCCGTGCGGCAGGTTTTGGTTGAACAGCAAAAACTCCCCATAGTCCACGTCCATCCATTGCACGTCACGCTCGATTCTTTTAAAAACGTCATCACTGCCCTTGCCCGTACTTCCGCCACATTCACTACGTATCGTTTGACTGGCTGCCGGAGGCAGTAAAAACAGAGATTTAGTGCGCTGGCAATCCACCAAAGGCAGCCAGGCAGCCACTTCAAACGGTGAGTCGCCTGACCATGCTTCGGCGTGTACGGGCGACACAATGTTTTCGTCGCCCGGCAACTGAATACTTAAGTCGATTTGCATTTGCATGGCCAATTCATTACCGGCAACCATATTCAACGCGTTGCTTGCCAATTGATAGAATACTGGCCGTAACCATTTTTCCTGATTCATTTTTTTGGTAATACTTGAACGCAATTCGTTTAACTCTTGGGGCGAAATCAGCGCATGAATGTTATTCAAAAAATCGGCGGGATCCCGGATGACTGCATGACCGATGTATTCGGCTGCCAGACCTACGATCAGCTCCCGAACTTTGTCCAGTAACAACGGACTGAATACGCTGTTTTTGACATAGCCGTTATTGAGAAAACTCTCCGATAAAAATTGCTCTTCGGAATCGTAAAATGATGTGGGTAAATTCATAACAGTGCCTTTTATGTACGCTGGCTAGGACCGGTCCTAATCGTGGAAATCACCCCCGACGACTTTTCAATTCGTTAGCAATCAAATAGCTAAAGGGCTTTTTCTCGTTCTGTCGAAAAACTGACTGACTAGTAAACAGCAATAACTGTGCCTAGCCATCGAATGCTGACTGATGGTAAAAAACACGCTCTCTCGTCGGCCCAAAAAACTGCTGTCTCCAAGGCCAAACGAATAGACCGGAACTCAATGGAAATGCTCCCACCACGGCCAATCTATTGGATTCTTCGGTCTCTGGAGAAACGATAGAGGACGCCTATCCTTGACCGGGAGAGAAGGCCTGGGAAATGGCTTTAGCAACCAGCAGGTTATCTCTAAGGGCGGGCTAATAGTGGAAGAAATTGAAGCGGTTCGCACAGAATACATCAAACGCTGGAACAACAATCAAACGGTCATTCAGCTACACCGGGGGTTCTTGTAGCGATCGATATTGCGGGGAGGTGAGTCAAGCAAACTGGACAGCCAGGTCGTCCGTCACTCAAATTCTTTTATGGGAATCGCTTAACTCGGAATTGGTTGGAACTACTTGTAACTACTTGGTGTTAGGAAGGGATGGGTGATAATATTTTTAATCATTCGAACCGCAGCGCGTCCACCGGTCGCAATTTTGCCGCCCGGTAGGCCGGGTAAAATCCTGAAACAATACCCACCAGCATGGACACGACTATGGCAACAAACCCCATGCTCCATGAGGGGTTTAAGTCGTATTCACTGACCATGGAAACCACGTATACGGCGACTATGCCTAGTAACAAACCGATAAATCCACCGATAGTACTTACATAAGTCGCTTCCATGAGAAATTGAAACAAAATATCGTGATTCTGCGCGCCTATGGCTTTGCGAACACCGATTTCTCGGGTTCTTTCGATCACTGAGGTACTCATGATATTCATTATTCCCATACCGCCAACCAGCAATGATACTGATGCGACAAATAGCCCTGCTAATGAAATATTGCGTAGATAAGTTTTGGCCTGGTTGATCCAACCGTCCATGGTTTCGGTGGTGTAATTATAGCGCCCGCCATGGGAGCGTTGCAGCAAGTCTTCCAGTTGTTTGGACGCTTCATGAGTTTTGTCCATAGACACTGCTTCGGCTTGTAACGTATGCACATCTTTGGACCCGAGAATGGATTGATAAACCGTGTAAGGAATAAGGACTCGGCCGTTGATATCGTAGTTATCTATGCCTAGTTGGGCAATGATTTCCCTTTTTTTATTGGCCAGGACACCAATAACCGTATATTTTCTTTTGTAGAGCCGAAAGGATTTATTGAGATAGCTGCTGTTTTTGCCGAATAATTCTTCAGCCGCTTTGAGTCCGATAAGGGCAACTTCTTTTCGGTGTTCAATATCGTTCCTGGAAAAGTTTCTACCGACAAGAATGTTGTCGTTGTTGATATTCAGATAATCCAATCCCACGCCTTCCACCGGGGCATCGTAAAAATCGTTGCCATTGTTGACGGTGACTGTGTATTTTTGACTATATACAACCGGTGAGGCACGCTGTACGGCCGAGCAACAGCCATGTTGGATTACTTCAAAATCATCATTATCGATGCCGCTGCCCTGTCTTACCACTTTGTTTTCGTTATCGTCACCCCAGTCCCGGTAGATCCAAATAGTCTTCAGACCATAGGTTTGAAATTCTGCAAAAATATACTCGCGTGCACTTTGTATAACCGAACCCACCGCCATGACTGCCGCAATACCCACAGCAATACCCAATATGCTTAATACCGTACGTAATTTGTTGTCAGAAAGTGAATATACCGCCTGAACAAATACATCTCTGATAATTCCGGGGTGTAAATACATAAGCAGGCAGTTACTGATATCGTATGTTAAATATTTGACCGTCTTTAACTTGAATGACACGGCGTGCGTGACGGGCAATGTCTACTTCATGGGTAACCATAACAATGGTTTTACCGCCCGCGTTCAGCTGGGCAAATAATTGCATGATCTCCTGGCTGGTTTGTGAATCAAGCGCGCCCGTAGGTTCGTCCGCGATGATTACATCGGGATTGTTAACAATCGCTCTGGCAATGGCAACCCGTTGCTGCTGCCCGCCGGATAACTGAGCCGCGGTATGATGCTCCCTGCCCCGTAAACCGACAATAGCCAGTGCGGTCAGCGCTCTTTTTCTGCGCGTCTCCGGGTTGACACCGGCGTAAATCATGGGCATTTCGACGTTGCGCAAGGCATTGATGCGGGGAATCAGGTTAAAAGACTGAAAAATAAATCCGATATGCCGATTGCGTAGTTCGGCCAGTTCCGAATGAGTGGCCAAACTGACCGGAAAGCCAGCCAGCAGGTACCGGCCTTCGTCGGCCGCATCCAGGCAACCGATAATATTCATTAATGTGGACTTCCCCGAGCCGGACGGCCCCATGATGGCGACAAAATCGCCTCTTTCCACCTTCAAGGATACGTGCTTTAACGCGGGAACCCTTACCTCTCCAAGATGGTAAGTTTTACTTACATCTTGCAGTTCAATCATGGGGAAACTTAAGAATTGTTTGCGGCGACAAAAACTTTTTGATTTGGCTGAAGATCAATCCCGTTTGCCATAATTACGCTTTGCCCGACATTGACACCTTGCAGGATTTCCACATGGGAAAAATCTTCAATGCCAGTGACTACTTCAACAAAATGTACTTTGCCATCTTGTATCGTCGCAACGTAGGATTTACCGCCACGGTTGGTGATTGCTCCAAAAGGCAGTTTCAAGGCATTGGGATTCCAGGCGGTTCGAATATCCGCATCCACCTGCTGGCCGAATCTCAATGATGGGGCATTGTTGCCTAGACTGATATAAACGCTGACGGTATTGGCATTGCCCACATTACTGGTCGCCGCCGCCAGCCGGGTTACGGACTCGCTCCATTCCAGGTTAGGAAATGCATCACTGGACAAGGTGACGGTTTGTCCCACAGCGATACCGCCGCTATCGGCCGCATCCACCTGTACTTCCACTTCGCGTTGTTTTTCATCGATCAACGTAAACAACGTCTCTGATGGCACTACCCATTGTCCTACTTCAACAAATCGCGCTGTGATGGTGCCGGCGAATGGCGCTACGATACGCGGATTTTCCAGACTCAATTTCGCAGTACGAACTTCTTCTTCGACAATGGCTTCTCTCGCTTTGGCGGACCTCAACTCGACCTCTGCCTCTTCCACGAGGCGCCTGGCAATGGCGCCTTTTTCAAATGCTTGCTTCAACCGCTTGAGCGAGCGTTCAGCTAAAAGCACATCCTCTTTGGCGCTTTCGTAACTCGCAGTGGCCCGCTTGAGCATGCTTTTGGCTTCGCGGTCGTCCAAACGTGCCAGTAAATCCCCCGATTTAACCGTATCCCCCTCTTCAACATACACATGGGTTAATCGGCCGGCAATCGCTGGTGTCAGATTAACCCGCAATTTGCTCACCACTTTCCCGGGTACCGTGATGGATTGATAGATTTCACCTTGTTGCACATTGACTACTTCGACGGCTTGACCATCATCGAAATATTCCGTCCAGGCGTTGTAACCAAACAAACCGGCGACTAGTAAAAATACTGCCGTAATGATTTTTTTCGGCCCGTAGAGTTCCAATATGGATCCCACAGCAGACACCACCCGCGAGGGGGTATAACTGCTGCTTAATCCCGTCTCCACCAGCGGGTAGCGTTCCATCTCCTGCAAAATATTGGTTGCCGCATCCACTTCAGCTTCAAATTGCGATTTAAAATCCGATCCCTCATGCTCTTGACCGCGATTGTCCGCGGTGCCGGATTGCGCGCCAGCGTCCGCGTTCACATCGGCAGTTTTTGCGGCCGCACTACTATGATTGCTAGCCGTTGGTGCTGTTGCGGGACGCGAGAATTCCGGTTGCTTGCTCTGTTGCCTTTGCCCAGTTGCCGCTTGGGTTTGCGTATCGTTAATGAACGATTCCGCAGTGATTTCCGCTGCAGCGGAATTGCCTAATGGCTCTAACGATAAATGGTCTGTAGGAATCTTATTGATATCAAACTTGGGTTTGATTTTTGGTTTCCTGGGAACATTCCGTTCGGAGGTAACCGACTGCGCACTGCTTTGCTGTTTTTTCGCCGCGGCTGCCGCCAGTATTTTGCGTTTTTTGGCCAACTCTTTGGCTTTCAATAATTTTTGCCGGGCGACAATTTGTTCGGGGGTTAGCTGCTCGCCGGTGCTAGCGGTATTTGCGTTCGCCGGGGTATTCGAGTCTGTCGTCGGTTTTGAGAGGTTGCTTGCGGCATTAATGGTGGGTTTTACCCGCGAAGCCGGTTTGACCGACATAATCGGTTGGGGTGTAAACTTTTCTTTTTGCGGTATCGCGCTGGCGGTATTCAGCACTCGGCGCTTACCGGACCCTTTTTTGCCATCATCTGGCGCGGGTTTATGATCTGTTGACTCCTCGCCGGATTTTGCTGCATCCAGAGTATCCAGAATCGGAATATTGTCTGATTCAATCGGAAAGTTTTGCGATTTGTTGCTAAATGCCTCTGGCTCAAACGGTACCACGGTCGCCGTTGGAATATTTGTCGGCAGTGCCTGGCTGGGTGATTCGACATCGCCGGATTGAGCGGGCTTGGATTTGTGGGGTTCGCGCCCAGCAGGCGAATCCATGCTGGAGTCAGGCGAGGAAATACTGTTTTTAATAAGGTCGCCGACCGCCGAGTTATCACCGTGAACAAGGTTGCGGATATGGGTATCCAACTCATCCCCGTTAACCGGTTTGGAGAGAATTTGGTTTGCGCCGGCCTGGTAAACCTCTTTTAAAACGGATTCATCCGTAGCGCCGGTAATCACTATTACCGGAAGAGAACTGATTTTTTCATGTCCGCTATTGCGCAGGGCCCGAACCAGATCGTCTCCATCCATGCCGGTAGGAGAAACCTTTAGGTCGGTTAACAATAAATCGTATTTGTCTTTGACTAGAGCGATTAATGCCGGCTCTGCGGAATTAAAGTGGTCAACCACATAACCATAAGGCCTGAGTAGCCTTTTGACGACGTATGCTGATGTGCGGCTGTCATCAACATAACATAATCGAGCAGGTGGTTTTTCCGCAGCTTGCGCTTGCTGTTGATTGTCGTTAGCGCTTTTAGAGCTACTGCCTTTCATGTATGGATAAACCGTAGTCACGAGTTAACTTCTTTACTGCCTGTTAACAATATTAAAACCATCAAAGGTGGACTACAGCCCGCCCTTTTGCCCCTGGGTATTGCA
>JAJDNG010000179.1 GCA_022340845.1 Gammaproteobacteria bacterium
CTTGCTTGGCAAACTATAGCAAAGTTGAGACAGCAAATAGAATCAAATTGCATTGCGAACGACATACCTGGTTATTGCGCAATCACCTGTGCAATGAGTGGCGTAAAGAGGGCGTTTTAAATGTGGTCTAAACTGTGCGCATGCCAAAGCATTGACACTCAAATACCGGGATACACTGTCAAATACCGGGATACACAATGTCTGTATTAATAACAGATTTATAAAGGAATAGGGTATGTTGTTAAAAACGTATAAAAAACCCTTGATGCTTTGTGCAATTTTAGGTTGTCTTGCGAATGGCCTTGCACTAGCGGGACTGCAACGGGGCATAACGTTGCAAGTGCAAGGCGTTGGCCGCAGTTTTGATTTGTATTTGCCCGATCAAACCGGTCAACAGCCAATACCCCTGGTAATTATGTTCCACGGCCACAGCGGCGATTCGGACGTCATGACCGGAGAGAACAACCGCCGCGCGCCCTATAAAGTGTGGTTACAATTGGCGGAACAACATCAGTTTGCGGTGGCGGTGCCAAACGGCGAAAAAGGCCCGGACAAACTGCGTGGCTGGAACGATTGCCGGGCGGATGCCACCACCAATCCCAATACCGATGATGTGGCCTTCGTGTTGGCCATGCTGGACCACATCGAATCCATCACCGCTGTGGACAAAAACCGGATTTATGCAACTGGCACTTCCAACGGCGGCAATATGGTATTGCGTTTGGCCATGGAAGTGCCGCAACGCTTCGCCGCTGTCGCTGCCGTGGTGGCGGCCATGCCCAAACACAACCACTGTAAACAATCTGATACCCCAATATCAGTATTGTTCATGAACGGCACGGACGATCCGCTTTTGCCTTATGGCGGTGGTGTGGTGGGTCGTGAAAAAGACGGTCGAGGTGAAACCCTGTCTGCAGAGGATTCGGTGAAGTACTGGCTGGCGGTCAACCGCATCGACGCCAAACCAGCGCGCACTGAATTTCCCGATGTTGCCGCAAAAGACCGCAGCGCAGTAGTGCGTTATCGTTATGTTGGTAAGGGCGGTGGCCCTGAAGTGGTGCTGTATGAAATACGCGGCGGCGGTCATGCCGAGCCCAGTCGATCACAACGTTACCGGCGGCTGTACCGACGGATCGTGGGTAGGCAAAATCATGATATTGAAATGGCGGAAGAAGTCTGGGATTTCTTTCAACGCCATGAACGCTAAGTGCGCTTCTACGATGGATTGTCGGATTTGTGATCCATGCACGCATCACCAGGTGTTTGATTTTACTCGGTAAAAACGACTCTCCTGGGCATTTTACGGGTATAGAAAACCTTTCTCCGGACGATACAGTCGATATGCCCGGCCCACAGTGCGTGGGCATGCTCAATGTGTTGCCTACTACTTTGATTTTTCCAGGAGAGATGTAATGAAAATTAACCAATTTATAATCGCCTGCGTGGCAACGGTTTCTTTTTTTGCCACCGGTTCAAGTTTTGCTAATGGTTACAACGATGGTTTGCTGGCGGCAGAATCGGGAGATTACCAAACCGCCGTGCAAAAATGGGAGCCGCTGGCCAAACAAGGTGATCCCTTGGCGCAGTTTAATCTGGCGTTGTTGTATCACAGCGGTTCGGGCGTGGAAGCCGATGAGCAAAAAGCCCTGAGCTGGTATCACAAGGCCGCTGACAATGGTTACTACTACGCCCAGGAATACCTGGCCATCGGTTATCAAGAAGGGTGGTTTGGTTTGCCCGTAGATAAAAAACAAGCGCAGTACTGGTTGCAACGTCTGGAACAAGCCCAGTACTAATTTTCCACAGCACAAAATTTCTACAGTACTAATTTTCTTCAGTACTAATTTTCTTCAGTACTAAGTTCCTCAAGCCAAGAGCAAAAAAGCGCCTGTGTCCACAGGCGCTTTTTTTATGCCCGGCAATGGCCGATGCCGCGCGATATTAAGTTAATCTTAAGCTTCTAAAAAACCACACAAAACACCTCAAGATATTCTTTGAATTGCCGATGAGAATGCCATTGTTGTACAGAGATACAAGGTACCGATCCGGGCAACACTATCCCAAGAAACTGTCGTAATCGCTAATGAGAATGGTCGATTTATGTCTAATCTGAAAATAATGCATGTGGTATGGGGAATCGTGGCTATTATGTCATTGTTTGTTTTTATCCAGTCCGCGGTGGTGTTAAACAGTGTCGGTGCTGTAGAGCAGAACATGCGCCATTATGCCGAGTACCATCAGCAGATTATTCATAAAGCGTATCAATTAAAAATGGCAGTCATCCAGGTACAGCAGTGGTTAACCGACATCAGTGCCACGCGGGGTAAGGACGGACTCAACGACGGTTTTGACGAAGCGGAGAAAAACGCCCGTCAATTTCGCCAATTGGTTTCCGAGCTGGTGGAATTGGATCCTAAGCACCAGCAAGACTATAAGGCCATGCTGCCGGTTTTCGATAAATACTATGAAGCAGGCCGAGTCATGGCCAAGGCGTATGTGGAACAAGGCCCGGAAGGCGGAAACGCCATGATGGCCGGTTTTGACAGCGCAGCCGAAACGCTCACCGGCAAGGTTGAACCGTTCCTGGTCTCGGCGCGGGACGGTTCCTGGCAGGTGTTGCAACACTTGCAATCCGAAGTACAAACAGTCCGCAATACAGTGATTGGTTTTGTAGGATTGGGTGTGGTATTTATTTTATTCATAATTGTCGGCGCGATTTCCGGTATTCATCGCCCCATCAAAAAGATCATTCATCGGATTAAAGAGATTGCCGAGGGGGACGGTGATCTCACCGTGTCCCTGGATGAATCATCCAATAACGAAATTGGTGAGTTGGCGCATTGGTTTAATGGCTTTATCAGCCATATTCGGGATATTGTGCATCAAGTGGTTGTGGCCGCGGCGGATATCAACCAGGCTGCCACCGATATGAAACAAATGACCTCGCACACCGATCAGGCTATGCGCCAGCAACAAAGTCAAACGGAACAAGCCGCCACGGCCATCAATGAGATGTCCGCCACCGTGGCGGAAGTTTCCCAAAACGCCACTCAGACTTCGGATGAGGTGAAAACCAGCGATGAACAAGCCCTGCAGGGCAAACAAGTCGTGACCAAAACCATCGACGCCATCAGTAACGTAGCCAATGAAGTGGAACGTGCCTCACAGGTGATTCATGCCCTGGAACAAAACGGTGAGAACATCGGTAAAGTGGTGGATGTCATCAAGAACATCGCCGAACAAACCAATTTGCTGGCACTGAATGCCGCCATCGAAGCGGCACGAGCAGGGGAACAAGGCCGGGGATTCGCCGTGGTGGCCGATGAAGTACGCACCCTGGCAAACCGCACCCAGCAATCCACGCAAGAGATTCAAACCATGATAGAGACCTTGCAAGCCGGTACTCTGGAGGCGGTCAAAGTCATGGACAGCGGTAAAAAGGAGGTCGAACACAGCGTAGAGCAGGCCATGAACGCCGGCGCTTCGCTGGATGCCATCACCACCGCCATGGCAACTATATCCGATATGACGGTACAAATTTCCAGTGCCTCGTCACAGCAAAGCGTGGTGGCCGAACAAATCAACGAAAACGTCGCCAATATTAACCGCACTGCCCAGGACACGGCGCAAAGCGCCCATGCCGCCGCCAACAGCAGTGAATCCCTACTGCGATTATCAGAAAAACTGCAAAACCTGGTGGTCCGGTTTAAAATCCACTAATCGCCGAAGCAGTTTAAACTTTAGCCCCCCATTAATTGTCACTACCTGTACAGGTTTGTGCAGACACTCCTCAATATCCGGTTATAATCAGTGACTGATTGCTATACTTTAACCGTAAAGCAAGAGTCGAACCTGCGGATAAATCGTTTCTCATTAAAAGGGATGTGTTAAATATGATTAAGCGAGGCTTTTTCTTGAGCAATGCTGTATTCCCGATAACCTGTGTTGTTTTTCTCGTCAGCCTAGCCGGCGGCTGTTCCAGCGGCCCCACCAAAGTCGAAAGCGATTTGGGATTAAAAGGCGTGCCCGACTGGGTCAACAAAGGCACTGCAGCGCTGAAAACCAAAGACGGCCGACTGTTCCACGGAGTGGGTTCGGCCAAGGCAATGGACGATTTATCCTTCCAGACCTCGGTGGCGGACAACCGTGCCAGGGCGGAAATTGCGAGAATCCTCACATCGTATATGGAGGTCGTGTCGCGAGATTATGTGGCTTCGCAAAGCGCGCGGGAGCAAGGCTATACGCAGGCTAACGCCTCCCGGGAAATCAGCAATGTCACTAAAGTGAATTTGAGTGGCTCGCGCATCATCGGTCACTGGCGCGATAAAAAAACCAGCATGGTGTATTCCATCGCCGAACTGGATATGCAGCAGGTCAAGGAAACACTGAATCAGGTTAGCACCATGAATGAAGGGTTAAAAGGGTATTTGACCACCGAAGGGGACAATATTTTTGATCGCATAGTCGAAGGGGGGAGTCATTGATGTTCAAGGGACGGCGTTATTGGTTTTTAATTTGTCTGACTGCAGCGCTACCGGTACTGTTCAGCGCGTGCGCCACCAAAGTCGAGCGGGTGGAAACTGAGCAAGTGATAGATCTAAGCGGCCAGTGGAACGATACGGATTCGCGTCTGGTGTCCGAAGAGATGATGAACGACGTGTTGTCCAAACCCTGGGTGGAGGACTATGTGCGCCGCAACAACAAACCGCCAGCCGTGATCGTGGGTGAAGTCAGAAACCTGAGCCATGAGCACCTCAATGTAAACGTGTTTTTAAGCGACGTCGAAAAAGCGTTAATCAACTCCGGCCGAGTCAAGGTGGTGGCTTCCCGCGTGGAACGTGAAGAAATCCGCGATGAACGCGCCGACCAAGACATCAACGCCAGCGAAGAGACCCGCAAAGCCATGGGACGAGAGTTGGGCGCGGATTTTATGTTAAAGGGCACCATCAATACTATTGTCGACGAAGAAGGCAAGAAAGCCGTCAAATTCTACCAAGTGGATTTAACCTTGATCAGCTTGGTGGATAACACTAAGGTGTGGGTGGGACAAAAGAAAATTAAGAAATTTGTCGACAAACGCAGTTTACGCTTATAACGCCAGGGTAATGGTCGGTAGTGCGCCGCCCAGGGCCGCCACCGTGGGTCTCGCGACAGGGAACGTAGAGAGCGGTTGGATGTTCCATGAGATGTACTATGCGTTATTCCGGGCGTTATTCCGGGCGTTGTTCGGTGTGCTTTTCTGTATGTTATCGCTGTCCGGATGCGCCAGCTACAGCTATTCATTCAGTACTGTCGAACATGCTATTGTCGATCAACGGCCCGATCAAGCCTTGGAGGTACTGGAAAAGCTGCACGACCAAGGTTCTTTGTTCAGTAAAGCGGACCTGTTGTATCAGTTAAACAAAGCCATGATATTGCGCATGGAAGATCAGTTCGAAGCCAGCAATCAAGCTTTTGAGCAAGCCAAATTACTGATCGAACAATACGACGCTTTCAGCCTCAGTGAACAAGCGGGTTCTTTCATAATTAATGATGCCACCCGTGCGTATGTTGGCGAGCCCTTCGAACAAGTGTTGTTGCATCTGTATGCGGCGTTGAATTATCTGCAGATGGGTAAACCCGATGAGGCCCGGGTGGAGGCCCTGCAAGTGGATCAACGCTTGCAGCGGTTAAACGCCAAAATTAAAAATCCTGTCTATACCGAAGACGCTTTTGTACGCTACTTGACCGGCATAATTTATGAACAACTGGGCGAATACAGCGATGCTATGATCGCCTGCCGCAAGGCCTATGAGGCCTATCAAAAATATCAAACGCAATTTGGGGTGAGTCCCCCCGAGTCTTTGCAGCAAGCGTTACTGCGTTTATCCAACCAGCAAGGGCTGGACGATGAATACCGCGGCTATCAGCAAGCATTCCACGAACAGGAATCCAACGGTGTCTACGAACGGCGTGAACTGGGTGAACTGGTGTTAGTGGTAAACAGCGGATTGGCACCGGTAAAACGAGAAGCCGGGGTCACCACGTTTGTCCCTGGGTCGGGGCAACTGGTGCGCGTTTCGGTACCGAACTATGTCGCCAGGCGTGATGATCTCAGCGGCATTAGTGTGCTGGCAAAAAATCGCGAGTCTACCCGTCAAGTCCAGGCGCACGGAGAGTTGGTGCAAAATATCGACAATATTGCCTTCAAAACCCTGGAGGCGGAAATGCCCGGCATATTAGCCCGATCAGCCGCCCGCGTGGTCGCAAAGTACCAGGTAACCCGGGAAATTAGCCGCCAAGATAATGCGCTGGGGATTTTGAGTAATGTGTTCAATATCCTCACCGAGCGGGCGGACACGCGCAGTTGGCTGACTCTGCCCAAAACCATATATTTGGTTAGGGTCGCTCTGGAGCCTGGCAACTACGATATTAACCTGGAGTTTCTCTCCGCTTATGGGTTAGCGCAGGACAACAAGGTGTGGCCAAATATCACTGTTAATCCCGGAGAAACCAAATATATTTCCTATCATCGGGTGCCCGCCGTGGCGTTAAGCGAGTCAGCGAATCACTACTGAGTGTTGAAGTGTTATTCGGAAAATGAGGCTAACCATGAAAATTACACTGTTTTTGCCCATGATTGTGGTTGTCGCGCTGCAAGCCGGCGGCTGTGCCAGCAACGAAAAAATCCAGCACACCATGCAACCGGACTGGGTCGTAGGTGAAAGCGCGCAATATCCGAAAACGCTGTATTTGACAGGCCAGGCTTCGGCGGAAACCATGGAAATGGCAAAACAACTTGCCCGTGCCGAACTGGCCAAGGTTTTCGAAGTAACCATCAGTGAAACAAGCCGTGATGTGCACATTGTCGAAATGCAAGGTGGCACTATGACATCGCAGTCCCAGGCCGAGCGTTATATCAGTACCCATGTGGATCAAATTGTGTCCGGCGTGGAAGTGGTGGACAGTTGGCAAAATCCGCAAACGCTCCGGTATCACGCGTTGGTTGCGCTTAACCGTGATAAAACCGCCCGAGCGTTGCGGGAGGACATCAGGCATCTGGATGAGACTACCGCGCAACACATTCAAAAAGCGCAGCAGGAAATTGATCGATTGCGGTTGGCGGCTCACGCTTATAAGGCCTATGTAGCCCAATTGGAGCGATCGGTCATTCAGAAAAAACTTCGTATTGTGGATCCGGCCGGTATCGGTGATCCCCCCCAACTGGAATTAGCGAAACTGAAAGCCGATTTTGAACAAGTGCTGGGCAGGATTCACATCATTGCCCAATCAACCGATGAACAGGTTCAGGACTTGGTCAACGCGGGTCTTTCCCAATCCGGATTTAATGCCGATTTGAAGCAACCGCCCCGGTATGTGTTAAAAGCCACATTAGAGACCGTGCCCGTTATCCGACGCGAAAATTTCTATTGGCTGCAAGCGGCAATGAACTTTCAGTTGCAGGAAAACAACAAAACGGCCAAGGTGCGCGGTTCAGACCGTTGGGAAATTAAAGTATCCGCGACCGATGAGGGGTTAGTGGAAAAGCGGCTCAAAGATGAGTTAAATCATTTTGGCAAAGACAAATATAGGGATATGATAATCAAATTCGCCTTACTTGAATTAAGATAGTCTAAATGAAAATGGCTTGAGTCAAGCCAATTTGAGGATCATGAGTTTGACGCCTCTTCAGCCCACTATTGGGAACTTCTATGTGGCTAAAAGGAGAGCGGTGATGGCACAAATAGAAATCGACAATGATGAAATTATGATGCTGGAAGATATACTGCAAAGCTATCTGTCCGATTTGCGTATGGAAATCGCAGATACTGATTTAAAAGACTTCCGCGACAACTTAAAACTCAAAGAGGAATTTATCAAAGCTTTTTTGAAACGCATGGCGGAACAGAAATAGTTTCTCATAACACTAGCCGGACAATGGAGCGCATTGTAGACAAAGACGGCTATGCCATATTGATCCAACATTTTTTACCCGCCGAGGTGGCTGATAGCCACTGCCGAAGGTTGCTGCATGAGGTTCAATGGCGGGAAGAGCACTACACCATCTATGGTAAACGTGTCACCGCCCCCCGCTTGGTCGCCTGGTATGGTGACCCTCAGGCGACCTATAACTACTCCGGTATTTCCCACATACCACTTCCCTGGTCACCGTTACTCACCGACCTAAAATCACAAATCGAGCAAGTTTCAAATCATACGTTTAACAGTGTGTTATGCAACCTTTATCGCACGGGTCAGGATTCGATGGGATGGCATGCCGATAAAGAACCCGAGTTGGGTAACAATCCTTACATAGCGTCACTCAGTCTCGGTGAGGCTCGCGTGTTTAAATTGCGCCACAACAAAACCAAACAGATTATCGAAATGGTGCTGGAAAGCGGCAGCCTGTTATTAATGGGAGGGGAGTTGCAGCATCACTGGCGGCACTCAGTCCCAAAAACCACCAAAGTCAATCAACCCAGGATTAACTTAACTTTCAGAAAAATCTTTCCCAAAACTTCCTCACAATAGCGGCTCAATCGGCAAGAAGCTCAGAAAAAACACTTGTATGCGTTTCAGTAAGGAGGCTTCGCCGTCCGGGGACTCGGTCCTGGCGTTCCAACTGTTACCGGGTTGCATATCGGTTTGTATTTGTTGTTCCACTTGTGTTGCTAACTGCGGATTATAAATTAATACGCCGATTTCAGTATTCAAATTCGCCGAACGCGGATCGAGATTGAAAGTGCCGATAAACACGGTTTGACTGTCAATGACCATGGTTTTGGCATGTATGGCAAAAATGGGCGGATCTTTATCCAGCTCGTGCAAGCGGTCAAACAGCTGTGTTTGCACCGCCGGGTAGGGTTTGTATTCAAAAATATTTATGCCCATCTGTAACAACATTTTCCGTTGATTCAAATAACCGCTGAAAGCATATAAGTTATCAGTGGAAGCTAATGAATTGGTGTTGATGGTTACGGTGACGCCTTTTTCGATAAGCTGTGCGAACAGAGCTTGACCGCCATTTGGCACAATTAAGTACGGTGATTGAATGCTCACACGATGCCGGGCTTGTTTTATCGCGTCAATCAACAAGCTGGTGCTTTGACCACCCCCTTGCAAATCTTTGGCGGTATTTTTCCCCGGTAAATCATGGATAAAGCGGGCTTCACTCCAACTAAGATGCGCCAGAACTTGCTGCATGCGCGGCGTCATATTCTCCAGAGTTTGGTGTATGTGGGGTGCAAAATTTTCCGGATTGTTGGCGTACTCATGCAGGTAGTGATACACCGTATTGATTTGTGATTCGTTGATGGTCACTTTATTTCGGTCTATCAAGGTATCAACCGCCATCGACAACGGACTGTCCCAGAACGTTTGAAAACTGGCTTGAATGTCCCGAGTCACCGCGCCGGCCAACAACACATCCCGGTCGCGGAAGTTGTATTCGCGGTCATAATCATAATATTCATCGGCCATATTGCGCCCGCCGATGATGGCGATCTCGCCATCGTATAACACCACTTTGTCGTGCATGCGCTGGTTGGCTTTGCGAAATCCCGTGAGCAGGTTAATCAGCCGATTAAAAAGCGAGACGCCGACACTATGTTGCGGGTTATAGATTTTAATATTGATATTCGGGTGGGCATTAAGGGCCAGCAGGACTTCATCATCGGCATCCACTAACAAATCGTCGACAATGACTCTAACCTTTACCCCTCGTTCCGCCGCTTTTAACAAGGCTTCGGTGGCGAGTATGCCGATGTTATCGCTGCTCCAGATAAAATACTGCACATCGATACTGCGTTGCACGTGCTCGCTTAACCAGGCGCGCGCCAGCAGAGACTCTTCGCCTTTTTCCAGAACATGCGCGCCGGTTTGGTTGTGGTGTTGCATCAGATTTGGCGCTAAACCACTTCCAGTCTGGGAAGTTTGTGCCAGTGCCGTGACGCTGTGCAATAACAATAAAAACACAACACGCTTCGCACGGCAGAGCATCAGGGATTTGTTTATAAACATCAGTGGAAATTAGCGCAAATTACGTGAGCTGGCAAATACTAAATAGGCATGCTGCGTAACTCTCGGGTATATTGTAGACAAAGTTGAAATAGTCGATACTTATTGGTAGCCGAGTTTATCCGCAGTGGATTTTGGCTTCGCTGCGGCGCAGCAAAATAACTAAAAAATTCTTTCGTTTAAACGGACACGCAACAAGATGACATTAACGAGCCGATAATTATGATACTAATTTCCTTTAAAGTACCTTTCTTAGTGGCGGCTTTCTGGATATGGGCCGTGACAGACAATGAAAAATTCGCAGCCGCGGCCTGGGCATCTGCCACATTTATCATAAAATTGGCGGTGTTTGGTTTTACCACGGCGTTGCCGATGTATGGAATATTGACGTTTATTGTTGCGTGGGGAGTGTTTTATGGATTGTCGTGTTTAAGGCGAACATTTTGGTTATGGCCGGCAGGATTAATTGGGATTGCTGGTATGATATTGTTTTCATAGCAGTGACATAGCGATGCAAACCGGTTATGCATTTCTGGCGGACGCCCTCGTAGTATTACACATGTTGTTTGTCGTGTTCGTGGTCTGCGGCGGGTTCCTTGCGCTTAAATTGTTAAAAATACTCTATTTCCATATCCCGGCCGTCGTATGGGGCGTTTATATCGAATTTTCCGGAGGTATTTGCCCTCTAACGCCGCTGGAAAACTGGTTGCGAATACAAAGCGGCCAACAGGGTTATGCGGGGGGCTTTATCGAGCGCCATATCATACCGGTGCTTTACCCGATAAATCTCACGCGGGATGCGCAAATGATACTGGGATTAGCAGCTCTACTCATTAATGTGTTGGCATATGGCTTATTGGTCATGCGGTTGAAAAAGCGCAAAAAATTATAAACTCTGGTGACGTAGCCGAATTCTTTTCGCTTAACCAATCCCCGTGCGAGTTTTCTTTATTAATAACAGCGGGAAATAGTGCGTTGCGTTAACGGTCTGGCGTCGGCTATTGCCATTTCATCCACAAGCCAATATTTTTGCAGTTGCGGATTCGTGGAAACAATGGATTATTATGAAAGGTTGATGATAATAGGCGAGATCAATAATTCCCGTACAACTTCAGCACGGTTTTGCTGGCAGTGGATACTTTTTTACTTTCCATATATTCTTTGACCACCAGATTTTTTTGGGATAAACCCAGTTTTTTATACAAGCGGTAAATCCCGGGAAGTTTGGTTTCCAGGTTGATTTCCATTTCTTTACGTTGCGCTTCGGTAATCTGGATCAATTTATCCTTTTCTGCCTGTAGATTGACAGCTTCTTCGCTCTTCGCTTCACGCTTAGCTTTACTTTCGCGTGGCGCTGTTGCCGGTTGTCGGGGCGAAGCGTTCAGTTTTTGAACCTCTTTTTCCAATTGTTTCAAATAGGCGGCTTCATCCTGTTCGGCACCATTGGGTTCGGAATACAGTGTGGATTTGATTTTTTGCAGAAACGTTTCCTGACCGTTGTCCGAATTCGAAATGCTGTCGTTGTCAGGAGGAGAGTTGTTAACCGGCGTTTGATTTCGCGGGAGAGCTTCGGTATTGTCCACTTCTTCGAGGTTTTGCGCTTCGGCGTTTATCGAATCCAAATAACCCTGTTCCTCGGCCGGTACGTGCGCACTACTGAACATGCTAATGCTGATTGCCAGCACTGCAAAAACAAATTGCCGTTTACCGTTTGGTTGTGCGCGTCTCATTTTTTTTATTTTTAGCCCTGCTACGTAAGGTCGGATGGCTAGCTACCTTCTGGCAAGTGCGTGACAGGCGTTTCGATTTATACAGCTTAATGCCAACTGAAACCGCGTTTGGCCGGTTAGCGTCCCCGAATTGAGGTTCAAGCCTAATCGGAAATGGTTAAGAATTCAACAAACCCAATCTTATATCATTAAATGAAATAAAAACTATTGGCAATATTCTTACAATGCATAAGAATTATTAGCGATTTTTACGCTATTTATTTTGCAATGATCAAAGTTCTCCGTTCACCCCAGCCTTCATGATTTCATAAAGATTATCACGCACTTGGGTGGCTTGTTTTTTGAGTTGTTCCGTTAATGTTGCGCCGGTCAGCATCATGTCCGGGTTCATCATTACCAGCCAACCCTGGCTTTTATCATCTTCCACCAGCGCAATGCGGCAGGGTAAATAGGCCGCAAAATGGATATTAGCCTCCACCATGCGTTGCGCGATCAGGGGGTCGCAAAACTGAAAGATTTCCATGCGCCGGGCTTTTTTGCCCATGGCTTCGATTTGTTTGGATAACGGCAGCTCGGCCACCAGTTTCATATTGAGCAAATTGGCCCTCAGTTTCATGGATTCTACCGCTTCATCCATGCTGATCCCTTCGTTAATACGCTGTTTTACGACGGTATCTTCAATGGGGATATTTGGCGCGGCGGCAGCGTTTGTGCAATAAACCAACAATCCAAGCAAGAGCAGGCGTGTGATGTGCATAAGTCTTCCCTATGTTTGAGTAGTTTGAAAAAATATAAGTTTAGATCATAGTGGCGGCAAATTCTGTTTACAGGTACGTAATGAAAACGTTTCGGGTGTTTCTGGCTTCTTTCTTTTTTACGATTTATGAAATTCTACTGGTTTTGCTCGCGGTGAATACGGGTAATTCCGCCATCAACATATGGAAAGATTTGCCACTTTTCCAAAGCAATACGGAATTTATCCTGGTATTGGGCCAGGTGCCGGTGATCGCCTTGTTTGCCTGGTGGTATTCCCGCAGGAAAAAAGCCCTGGAAAAAGATTTTTTAGAAAAATACCGAAAAAAAGATCAATAGATCTCAAGTATATTCAGTACTCATTATCACTATTGGCAATTTGTCAATTCCACCTGCCAGTGTTTGAGAAGTTCAATGGCTTGTGAGTCCAATATTGCACTTGCCAGCGGGGGCATTCGTACTCCACTGTCGGCGGATTCCATACGGGCGATGAGTACCGAATTGGGTTCGTCCAGTGTGCCGTTAGGATCGATGATGAGTGGATCGCTCATGCCCAAATTTCCCCTTTGCGGTATGGCATCGCAGACATTCATATCCGCGAGCGCGGTTTGAAAGCGTAAGTCTATGTTTGCGGTGGTTACCTCATTGGGTTGGTGGCAGTTGGCGCAATTGCTGTGCAAATAACTTTTGGCGCGTTGTTGGTAGCTGGCTCTGGTATCGTCAAGTGCGTAAAGTTTTAAACTTTTTTGCTCTGCTGTTAGTGCGGAACTAAACACTCCAATAGCGTCCAGTGTTTCGATCTGATTGGCGGTTCGGCCGGTTGTTGGGTAAACAAATTCTTTATTAAATTGCTGTATTTCAGGTCCTAGCGCAATGTTGGATCCGTTGGTGTGGCAGTCCAGGCATTCGCCCGGTGCGGGATAATACCAGGTTTGTCCCTCGATGGACTTGCTCAACGATGTTGTCAAAAGTTGCGCATCAATGGGTGTGCCGTCGAGTTCGTAAGACCATTCATAACTGTAACCCCGCCAGCCATCCGCATGGTGCATGAGCAAACGGGTTTCCACGATACGGTCATTTAAGAAAAAGTTTTTCATCAATATTGAACCGACCGGAAATTGGAAATCTCCATCTGGGGTAGTGTCAATGGTGGCATTGTTCGGCAGTGCTATAAAGCGTTGCTTTCTGGCGCCATCGGACCACAACGGGCTGATCAGGTCGTAGGGGATTAAGCCAGCTGCTGGTTGTGTGGGATTTGTGCTGTCTACACAGCCGGTTTCCGATAACATGGCTGCTGGCTGAGGGTCCGTAGGAGACGATTCACCGGCAACGATGTGGTAAATGTTCACCCCAGGAGCGGTAGAACCGAAAGCCGGATCCAAAACGTACAATTCTCCTTCGTTGTCTTGGGCAAAGGAATACACCACTTGCAAGGTCGGATTCAGAAGTTCTTGAGTCTGATAGCTAGAATTAACACGTTTAGTTCCCCAAATCCGTGAAGAATAAGTATCCGCAAACAAATAAGTATCTTGCAAAATCACCGACAACTGTGGATCTTTGCCCCGGTAAACATAACCGCCTACCACCGAGCGGTTATTGTTGATATGAGAATAAACCGCAACAGGTGGGATTAATCCGGATTGATCGCACGTAGTGGCGTTATAACATTGGTCGCCTTCCATGATATTCCAGCCGTAATTGCCACCTTTGTCGATAATATCAATTTCTTCAATACTGCCTTGGCCGACATCACCCAGCCAGAGTGAACCAGTGTCGCTGTCAAAACTCCAGCGCCAGGGATTGCGTAGACCCCAGGCATAGATTTCAGGGCAGTCGTTGGCATTGAAACCCACAGTGGGATTGTTGCACCGCGCATTACCGGCAAAGGGATTGTCCGCTGGAATGGCGTAGGTAGTAGGAGGCGTGGCATCATCCACATCAATGCGCAATATGGACCCTAAAAGGGACGTAGTGTTTTGGCCGTTGCCTAGCGGATCGCCACCGGAGCCGCCATCACCCAAGCCAATGTATAAATAATTGTCCGGGCCAAATATGATGTTGCCACCATTATGGTTGCTGTATGGCTGGCCCACTTCCAGAATTACATCTTCCTGCCACTGACCATTATTGAAAACAAAGCGGGAAATGACCGAGCGTAATGGATTGTTGGCAGTGTAGTACAAAAATATTTCGCCGTTTGTAGCATATTGTGGATGAAATGCCATGCCTAACAAACCTAACTCGCTATTGGCAACATAATATACGCGGTTAGTGATATCGATAAACGTGGTTGCCTGCGATGCATTGGTGTTGTTTGCGAATTGTTTTACCAAACCATCCTGGGTCACTGCATACCATGAAGAATTGTCCCCATTGGGTTGTTTCAGGGCAAGCACTAAGCCCAAGGGCGGTAAGTCAGGAAAGGCCGGCTGCAAGGCAATGTTGGTCGGCTGCGCGGCAAGCACATCAGGTGCAATACAAGTCTGATTGTCGGGTCGAGCATCCAAGCCACTACGTAAGGTGCCGTCATTATCGTTGTTGTTAAAACATGCGTTTAGAATAAGGGCGATGAATAGAATGATGGATAAGGATAATGGATTGCGAATCATAAGGCTGATTCCTTCGCTTAAGATGGAATGCATTGAGAGATAGGATGATAGGAACCATCATATCAATATTAACAATTGGAAGCCACGGCTTATTCCGTGGCACGGGCGGTTATTAGCCGCCGGTAATGGACATGATTCTGACCACTTGTTCCGGCTTTTCCCGGAATTCGTGTCGCTCCGGTTTGCGAGCGATGGCCTCGATAATGGCTTGTTTGATGGCTTCGTGATCAGCACCGTCGCGAAGCAGTGGGCGCAATTCCAGTTTGTCGTCCTGGCCCAGGCAGAGATATAAGGTGCCGTCTGCGGACAGCCGCACTCGGTTGCAGGTTTCGCAATAGTGTTGCGATATAGGCGTAATAAAACCGATTTTTAAATCCGTGCCGGCCACTTGCATGTATCGCGCGGGACCGCCGCCGGGCATCACGCCGGGTATTAATTCAAACTGTTGTTGCAGTTGTCGCTTAACCACA
>JAJDNG010000184.1 GCA_022340845.1 Gammaproteobacteria bacterium
ACCAGCGGCATGAAGGCACTGGTGAACGGCGGCCTGAATCTGTCCGAATTGGACGGCTGGTGGGCGGAAGCCTACGCCCCTGAGCTAGGCTGGAGCCTGGGAGACGGCAAGGAACATAACGATACTCAAACTCAAGCTCAATGGGACGCCCGGGAAGCGCAAGGGTTATACCAGCTGCTGGAACAGGAGGTAGTTCCCTTGTTTTACCGGCGTGATCCAAATGGCATCCCCAAAGACTGGGTGGCTCGCATGCGCACCAGCATGGCCAGACTTGCGCCCCAATTCAGTAGCAACCGGATGGCTCGCGATTATATCGAAGAGCTATACCTGCCGCTGGCCAGCGCGTATCATTTTCGCTCAGCGAATGAAGGCCACGTGGGTCGCGACCTGTACGCCTGGCATGAACGCCTGCAACGTCACTGGCCAGATCTGCATTTCGGTACGGTGGATACTCGCGAACACGACAACCATTGGATGATCACCGCGCAAGTGTATCTCGGCGACCTTACGCCTGAAGATGTGCGCGTGGAACTATACGCCGAGGTGCAACCGGGATTAGACGGTATCTCCCACGTCATGCAGGTGACCGGTGAAATCACCGGAGCCGTGAATGGTTATATATACCGCGGCGTGGTGTCTGCAGACCGACCTGCCGAACACTACGTACCCCGTATCGTGCCCGGTCACAGTGCCGCTGCCGTGCCTATGGAAGCCGCGCTCATTCTCTGGCAACGCTAAACTCAAACGCCATTACTGTCATCAGTCACTACCAACAGTAATTACACACATTTACTACAAACATTTATTACAAAAAAAGGTTTTATCATGGTGCAACATACAAACTTTGATCAAAGCAACACACGGCGCAGCGACGATTATATTGGCAGTTCGACCCAGCAAACTGCGCAAACATTGCAAGTGGATTTACAAACCGGACTCAGCGAAGCCGAAGTGCAAAGCCGCCGGGAACGTTTTGGCTATAACGAAATTCAGGCGCAGGACGAACCTCTGTGGCACCGCATTTTTCGCCGCTTCTGGGGGCCTATCCCGTGGATGATCGAAGTGGCGGCGATTCTCTCGGCCGTGGTACAGAAATGGGACGACTTCGTGATTATCGCCATCATGTTGCTGGTGAACGCCGGGCTGGATTTTTTTCAGGAACATCGCGCCTTAAATGCCTTGAAAGCCCTCAAACAACGCATGGGTGCGGAGATCATTGTGTTTCGCGACGGCGCATTCAAGACCATCCCGGTGCGCGAACTGGTGCCCGGTGATGTGATCCGACTGCGCATCGGTAACATCGTGCCCGCCGACGTGCAACTCATCGAAGGCGATTATTTGCTCATCGATCAGTCGGCGCTCACCGGCGAATCACTGCCGGTGAGCAAAAAGTCCGAAGAAGTGGCTTACGCCAGCACGGTGGTCAAACAAGGTGAAATGCTGGCAGTGGTGGTAAACACCGCCGCCAACACTAACTTTCACACGGTGGTTAATTTGGTGGCCAAGGCCTCGCTGCAAGAGCGCAGTCATTTCCAGAAGATGGTCATCCGCATTGGCGATTTTTTAATTATCATGACCGTTGCCTTGGTATTGTTGATCGTCATGGTATCGCTGTTTCGCCATGAGAATATGCTGGAGATCGCGCGTTTCGCCCTGGTATTAAGTGTGGCGGCCATCCCCGTAGCACTACCGGCGGTGTTGTCAGTCACTATGGCCGTGGGCGCCATGAACCTGGCCCGCCGCCAGGCTATTGTATCTCGACTCACCGCCATCGAAGAGTTGGCTGGAGCGGATGTATTCTGCTCTGATAAAACCGGAACCCTTACCCAAAACCTAATGCAAGTGTCTGAGCCGGTAACCCTAGGCGACGCGTCGCAGAGCGATTTGTTTCTGGTAGCAGCACTGGCGTCCAAACAGGAAAACGAAGATCCTATTGAGGTGCCCATTTTTACCTATCTCAAGGAACACTTCCCGGATGTTGCTTGGCAAGATTATAAACAACTGAGCTTCACCCCTTTCGATCCCGTCCGCAAACGCACTGAAGCCAACATCGAAAAAAACGATCAACGTTTTGTTGCGATGAAAGGCGCGGCTCAGGTGCTGCTGGACATGAGCGATCTTAATGACGAAGACACTCAGCACCTTAATGAAACCGTAGACGCGCTGGCCGCCAAGGGCTATCGCACTTTAGCGGTGGGCCGCAAGCAAGGCGACGCCCCGCTGCAGTTGTTGGGGCTCATCCCTCTTTATGATCCGCCGCGCGAGGACTCCAGCCAAGTTATTACCGACATGCAGAATTACGGCGTGGAAGTGAAAATGGTCACCGGCGACAACCTGGCCATTGCCCGGGAAATCGGAGGCTTACTGGGTTTAAAGCAGCGCACGTTACGCGCCAATCAACTGTCTGGCAGCGCCAGCAACGAACTGCTGGCTTTGGCGGAAGTCTTGTCCAGCGCTATTTACCAACGTTTAAATCCGGAAGTCACCCACAAGGATGCACAGCAATTTGCCTCTCAAGTCATGGAATCTGTTCAGTCCATGTACGACACGCGGCTACTGGAAAGAGAGTTCATCCACACTCACGAATCGGCCATCGTGGATATGATCGAATCGGTGAATATCTTCGCCGAGGTAGTGCCCGAGGATAAGTACCGCATCGTGGATACATTACAGAAAGGCGGCCATATCGTTGCCATGACCGGCGACGGCGTCAACGATGCGCCGGCGCTGAAAAAGGCCGATTGCGGCATCGCTGTGTCCAACGCTACCGATGCAGCGCGCGGCGCGGCTGACATCATTCTCACCGCCCCCGGACTGAGTGTTATCAACGAAGCTTTCAAGCAAGCGCGGATCACCTTTGAGCGAATGAAAAGTTACGCCACATTCCGTATCGCCGAAACCATACGTATCATTTTGTTCATGACGCTATCCATCGTGGTGTTTAATTTCTACCCCATCACGGCGTTAATGATCATTTTGCTGGCCTTGCTCAACGACTTGCCCATCCTGGCTATCGCTTACGATAATACCAAGGTGAATCCGCAGCCGGTACGCTGGAACATGATGGAATTGCTGGGCGTGTCCACCACCTTGGGCGTAACGGGAGTGATCGGCTCTTTCCTGTTGTTTTATCTATTGCAGGAAGCCGGTTTTTCCGAAGGCATGATCCAGAGCATGATATTTCTCAAACTCATTGTCGCCGGCCATAGCACGTTGTATATCACCCGTACCGACGGCTGGTTCTGGCAACGCCCCTGGCCAGCGCCGCTATTGCTCATAGCCACTTTCGGCACCGAAATCATTGGCACTTTAATAGCCGTATATGGCCTGCTCATCACACCGATAGGCTGGAAGTATGCACTATGGATGTGGGCCTATGCGCTGGGATGGTTTGTTGTTAACAATCTGGCCAAGATCGGTGCCTATCGTTTGTTACGCATGCGCAATGGCGCCACGACATTTGCCAAATCGCTCGGAGGAACGGCATAAGCTTTGGTGAGCCAACCAGCACCGTATCGGTTACATAGTCGTGTGCTAGTGTCTATTTATTCATCTCTCCATGTGTCTTCGTATTCCATATTTAGTTTTTGCGGCGAATCGCAGTGAGCTCGGTAATTCGAATGCCCATTTGGCTGCTTTGGAATAACACTTCGGTGTTCACTGTTTGAGGTACCAGTATGCAATATCATACTGCGGCCATTTTAACGGGCATTAAAAGATCGCACCCTATAAATCCAACCAGGAAAGTGTACCCGATCAATTACTTTTATATATCGAATGAGTCGCTTTAGTGTTGTACTACGCAAACTTGCGGTGGTAGGAGCCTGACAATGTCATTGCTTTTCATTCCACCTGGAATTGCTGACCACTGAATAGACGCCCTCAACAGTAATGGGGCTATTGCGGGAATTACGCGACATGAAGGACTTAATTCGCATTCGCACCGCCTGCACCGCTAACATCATTGCGCTAAACAACAACCATGCCCACGATAAAACTACCGCTATTATGGATCCCAAAATCATGCTGACCAGCACAAGTGACAAGGTGAGTATTAGAGGTATGGGTTTTAATGCCTGGTAGCGGCTATCGTACGGCGAAGTGAGTGACATGAACAAAATCTCCTGGTTGAAAAGTAAAGGCATTGAGCGAATTGTTACGCATCGAATGCGACAGATGCTTTTTGTTAGAGCAGGTACGATGCCAGGAGTAAAAACTACAATAGTTGCAACAACTTAAACGGAATTCAGAGTTGAGACTGTAGAGAATAGGTTGAAATCAACCGTACCAGTGGTGGATATAAACCTTTCCCAGGGAGCGAGAAATGTGCGGATCGTTAATTTTATGGCTCTGATTCTTCCTACAACCATTCACTTTGCTATTAAGGCTAGAGTGCAAAATAGTATTGAGCAATCGTTGATTCGAAATGGCTATTCGCACTGGCATATGGATTGCTGGATGTTCCTAGCAAGAGTTTCATTATATTTTTTAACAGTGTTATAAGGGGCCCATTACCATGGTAAAAGAAATTGTAACCGTGCCATTACGACAACGCTCAACCAATGAAAAAATTCTCTTCAGTGGATTTTTAATGTTGGTCGGGGTGGGGTATTTAATGGCGCTGACTCTGATTTACTTTACAGATTCGAAACTAGACGGAAATCCGGGCATATCGGTGCAAGACATTGCGGATAATTATTACGGTAACCGTAGCGGCACGCGCCTGGAAGCGGCGATTCGCGGCCCTATGGCCCCGCAACTCAAGTCGCTGGAAGAACGCAATATAATTGTCGATTGGTTAAAGTCAGGCGAGACGCGAAATCAATTTCAAAAAGTGGTCCAGCCGATTTTGCAAAAAGACTGTTTGCAATGTCATAGCCCCACGTCCGGATTGAATATTCCGGACTTGAGCAGTTATCAGGGTGTGATGAAAGTGGCGCAAGTGGACACCGGTACCTCAGTGGCTACTTTGGTGAAGCTATCGCACATTCATTTGTTTGGAATCGGATTATTACTATTAAGCGTGGGCATGATTTTTCGCCACGCCGAGCTGCACCCTACATTAAAAAACAGCATAACGGTTGCGCCGTTTATCGCCGTGTTTGTTGATATCCTTGCCTGGTACCTTACAAAGTGGGATCCGGTATACGCCTATACCGTGGTCGTAGCCGGCGCCTTGCTTGGCTTGGCGTTGGCGATACAAATTCTGCTCCCATTATGGCAAATGTGGTTCCAGCCCCGCGGAATGAAAACACATTGACCTAATCAAGCTTACCTCACGGCTACGCAGCTCTACTCGCAACTCGCAGTAGTACTAGTGAAATACTTTGGTACGATAATTCAAAATCCGATCCGAATGAGCAATCAGCCTGGTAAGGCAGACAGCAAATGCTATTCCGCCTTATCAGTAAGATTAACAATTCAGAAAGCACTGAAGACATTATGTCGTTTTATCACTGGCAGCATGGAAAGGTTTGAAGGAAAAGTGTTGGGCTCCGAGCGAAGCATTGGCCATTAAGCCTTTCTTACCGTGCACCATCACAGCCACACCATCGTCATAACTTGCCGTGTATGCCCCAATATCGCTTCGGGTGTTTGCGCTTGCGTGTGACCCTAATCTTCCGACCTCAGCCTGAGCGCTTGCGGAAACCGCAATGGCCGAAGCTTTAGCATTAAAGCTATATTCACCTTTGGTAAATTTGTCGTAAGCCTGCTTGTTCTTAAAAAATATTATTTCACTGTACGCATCCCCTCCCAGCTGGGGGCCGATTGAAAGTCCGACCAAGGTCACATCACCCATAAGCTTATCACCTTGGTACAATTGTCCCTTGCCGTAGGCACCGCCTAGGACGGCCGCGCCTTCACCCACCGTTGGAAAAACCGCATATCCATAAGCGTCCCCCAAAAATTGTTCCGCCTGAGGAGATTCCTTAAAAACCTCCAAGGTGCTGGAAAAATCCTTGGCTGCAAACGCATTGGAAGAACCAACTGACATCACCAATAGACCAGGAATCAAAAATGTGTATGATTTTTTCATTTCAATTCTCCATCAATATTTGAAAATACCATTTATAACGAGACATGCTGTGATACACCAATTGCAACAGTTAAACCAAAACGTTAACCATGCTGAGTCTATGTGCTGTGTTTGACTCGAACAACGGCTTTAGATTCAACTCAATTTGCAACAAATTGTGCCGCTAAAGCGGAATAGATAACCTTATCCTACTTACTATAATCTTGACCGCATTGCGCCAAAATATCGTGATACAGCGCATGGAAATTACCGTCTATATGGTGGTTATTACACCCAACTTCCGGTGCATTTACACCAAAGTGATACCATATTTACAGTTTGATTGTTGACAGCCGTCCAGAGTGTCGCGTTTCTACTAAGTCATATCTACTGGCACGCTTGATGCCCGCCAATTAATATACATAGTTTGTTAAGCTCATTGAAAACTCGCGTCATCACATAGCATCACTGAATACTCAACTGGAGCCGGAATGGCCAATACAGTGATGACGAATTGATGAACAACGCACAGAAATTTACAATGAAGGAGAGTAATGACATGAACAGTAAAAATTTAGTATTCATACTGGTCTTAAGTGTATTGTCACCAACAACGGTGTTTGCAACCAACCTTAACGGTGAACATCAACAACTATTCCGTAAATTCGACCTTAACAAAGACGGAATTGTCAGTGTGGATGAAGCCGACAGAGATACGTGGTTGTTCAGACAATTTAATCGAATTGACAAAAATCACGATGAAAAACTGCAACTGTCCGAATTTTCTGCTTACGAGCCCGAGAACCGATTTGAACCACCACACCTTAAACAAGCGGGTATCGGTGCGGCGCCGCTGGATGACTAGCGTGACTAGTTGCTGGGTTAGTGGACGGAAGGATTGATCAAAACGACATGACAGCTGGTTTCTGGATAACGATCCACATCTTGTGAGTAAACGATCTGTGTGCTGTTACGTTTTGGGAAATCGAATGCAAACCTGCAATCCACCCAATGCTTCGGAATGGGAGAAGGATATGCTACCTTGATAGTCTTCGACGAGTTCCGACACAATTGACAGACCCAATCCGTGGCCGGCCACTTGTTCATCCGCTCTTCTCCCCCGATGTAACAGTTTTTCCATATAATCCGCCTCACAGCCTGGGCCGTCGTCTTCAATAATAATCAGTGTCTCCCTGTCTTGTTGTTGGGTTACCGTAACATTGATTCGATGCGAAGCCCATTTGTATGCGTTATCCAAAACATTGCCCAGTATTTCCAACAAATCCTGTCGCTCTATGGCGCATACTGTTTCTTGGGGAACGTTTATATTGGTAGCAATGTTCTTTCGGCGGTACATCGCCGCCAGGGTTTTTTGCAAATCGCTAATTTCAGGTAACAACGCTATATGCCTTCCGCTTACATTACTACCGGCCATTCTGGCGCGCTTGAGTTCGCGTTCAATACTGTGCTGTATTGACTGTGAGTGCAGTAACAATTTACGCCTGACCTCAGGCATTTGCGCCAATTCATCACTTTCAGCCAACTGCTGGATAAGCGTCAACGGTGTTTTCAACGAATGGGCCAAATTACCCGTGGCGTTTCGCGATCGCTCCAGGCGCTTTTTGATGGCCTTCAACTGAAAATTAAGTTCTTCCACCAATGGTCGGATTTCCAAGGGAACGTTTTCGTTCAGTTGATTGATCACGCCTTTTTCCAGACTCTCCAATTCGCGGCGTACCGCATCCAGCGGTTTGAGGCTGACTCTGACAATATACGCCTGGATAAGCACCAAAACCGCCAGAATAACCACGGTGATTTCCGTATGTCGCACTTGGAAGGTTTCAATGTCCCGCAATATGGGCGTCAGGTCTTCGGCCACTGAAATCAGGACCTGATGTTGGGCGGCCATGTAAGCGGTGTGAAATACCAACACCTTTTGTTGTTGCGGACCTTGCCACCGGGTCAACTGCGATTGTCCACTTTTCAACTCCATCAGCGGCATATTGGTGTCCCACAAGGAACGGGAGCGAAATTCACTCACCCCGGTTTTAATCCGAAAATAGTGTCCCGAAAACGGTTGCTTGTAGATCGCACCGACGTGGTCGGCGTCAAACGATACCGGCTGTGTTGTAAAATCCAATGCTGTTAATAACGATTCGGCGTCGTGCTCCAAGCGGGTAGCTATATAGGCTTCACTCAGATATCGAATCGAGGTTCCGATTAGCAACCACTGTACAATTAAAAAAAGTATGAGTGAGATGATTAAACCGCCGACAAGGCGCGTTTGAATGGATTTCATGAAGACTGCGGCCGGAAAATATAGCCTTGACCTCGCCGGGTTTCGATAATGTCTTTACCGAGTTTTTGCCGCAGGCGTTTGACATAGACTTCAATCACGTTACTGTCTTTGTCGGAGTCATAGTCATACACATGTTCGGTCAATTGCGATTTTGAGAGTATTTTATCGGCGTTATGCATAAAATATCGCAACAAACGAAATTCGGTGCCGGTCAATTCAAACTCGGTGCCGTCATCGGTGCGCACCACTTGTTGTTCTTCATCCAGCGATATTGAGCCGGCTCGCAATACACCGGTGGTTTGCAGTTTGCTGCGTTTGATCAGGGCGCTGATCCTGGCGACAAGTTCTTCGGTGTGAAACGGTTTTCCTAAATAGTCGTCGGCGCCGGCTTTAAAACCGTCCACCCGCTCATGCCAGGCATCACGGGCGGTGAGCACGATCACCGGAACGTTGTTACCTTTGGCACGCCAGGTACTCAATACCTCCAGCCCGGATTTTTCCGGTAATCCCAGGTCCAGCACCACGGCGTCATAAGGTTCGATATTACCCAAAATTTCACCATCACGGCCGTTGCTGGACAGGTCTGCGGCAAAACCGGCTTTGGACAGATCGCGTTTCAACAGCGGACCTAACTCCGCATCGTCTTCAATGATTAATATGCGCAATGCCTAATCATCCTGTTCTTCTTCCAGCACGGCGCCGTCCCTGGCGTTGATTTTC
>JAJDNG010000187.1 GCA_022340845.1 Gammaproteobacteria bacterium
AACCCCAGCGGTCTCAATCCCAGCCTGAAACAACGGGCTGAGCGCACCACAGCGCAAGCACATAGCAAGATGGATAAGGAGCCCCAATGAGACTTACAGGTTGGGTAGCGGTTGTAATATTAGCCCAGAGTTTTATAAACCCAGCACTTGGCGAGTTGCCCGAAGCGACTATGCTGGCCTACACCTGCGCGGGCTGCCATGGCACTAACGGTTCCAGCGTGGGGCCGGCAAGCCCGAGTATTGCGGGCATCTCCCGTGAATACTTTATCGAATCCATGCACGCCTACCAAACCGGTAACCGACCTGCCACCATCATGCAGCGAATTGCCAACGGCTATTCCGCCGCCGAAATTGAACGCATGGCCGACTTCTTTTCCCGTCAGACCATTATGCGCCCGAGGCAGACGCATGACGTCGAAAAAGCCGATTTCGGCCGACGCTTGCATAAAAAATACTGCGAATTGTGCCATGAAGACGGTGGCCGTTACCCCGAAGACGATGCCGGCGTTCTTGCCGGCCAATGGGAAACATACTTACGCTATACCTTGCAGGACTTTCTGAGCGGTCAACGGGAAATGGACAAGAAAATGGAACAACGCCTGGATCAGTTACAAGCCGACCATGGCGAACAAGCATTGGAAGCGTTGATCCAGTATTACATTAGCGAGCAATAAGAGGATAAGCTAAATGGCACCGTTAAACAGAAGACAGTTTTTAGCTTTAACGGGCGGTGTATTCGCCGCGGCAGCGCTGGGATTTCCCGGCAATAATAGCCTGGGCGCGAAAAGACGCATTGTCATTGTAGGCGGTGGTATTGGCGGAGCCACGGTGGCCAAATACATCACTATGATGGATTCTTACCTGAACGTGACTTTGGTGGAAAAGAAAACCACGTATCATACCTGTTTCATGAGCAATGAAGTGTTAAGCGGGGTACGCGACATCGCCAGCATAGAGTTCGGCTACGACGGATTGGAAAAACGCGGCATTAACGTTCTTCAGGCAGAGGTCACCGCCATCGACCCGCAGGCAAAAAAGGTCTCGCTGGCAGACGCCAGGACCCTCGCCTACGATGCGTGCATTGTGGCCCCCGGTATTGATTTTCGCTGGGATGCCATAGAAGGGTACAACGAGCGGATTGCCGCACAAGTACCCCATGCCTGGCAAGCCGGCCCGCAAACCCAATTACTGCGAGATCAACTCAAGGCTATGCGCGATGGCGGCACCGTGGTGATCGCCGCCCCACCGAATCCTTTTCGCTGTCCGCCGGGACCGTATGAACGTGCCAGCCAGATTGCCTGGTATTTAAAAAACCACAAACCGAAATCCAAAATCCTGATTCTGGACGCTAAGGAAAAATTCTCCAAAATGGGATTATTCACGGCCGGCTGGAAACGGTACTACGGCTATGGTACCGATAAAAGCCTTATCGAATGGGTTGGTGCCGATGAGGGCGGCGAAGTCACTGGCGTGGATGCGAAAACCATGACGCTGCACGCCGGCAGTACGGTTAAGGCTGATGTGATTAATATTATCCCGCCGCAAAAGGCTGGCCACATCGCCTTTGCCGCGGATTTGGTCAATGACTTGGGCTGGTGCCCAGTCAATCAGCAAAGCTTCGAATCCAGCATTCATCCTGACATCTACGTTATCGGCGACGCCAGTGTTGCCGCGCCCATGCCCAAATCCGCTTATGCGGCCAATTCTCAAGCCAAGGTGTGTGCGGCCGCCGTGGTCGCCAAACTGCACGGCGAACCGCCGCCGGAACCGTCGTATGTGAACACATGTTACAGCCTGATCACCCCCGAGGACGGCATTTCCGTGGCCATGGTGTACCGCCTGGGCGCGGATGGCACTATCACCAAAGTGGAAGGCGCCGGTGGTTTAACCCCCAGCGATGCCTCCGACGCTATGCGCAAGCGAGAGGTGCAATACGCTTACTCCTGGTTTAAGAACATTACCCACGATACTTTTGGATAATCCAATTAGCTGTTCCAATAAGCCACCATTTTAACCAACTGTTTTAGTACAGTATTCCCATGCCGGTACATTAAAGCCACCGAGACCGTGGACGATATACGGGATATATTGAACCTGCGTTTTGCAATCCACTGTTTGCCGCCACGGGATTTTAGCCAGTCAACCCATCCATGTCCCTCAGCATTAAATACAAAGCGTCCCTTCCGGTCATATTACTGGCGCTCACCCTGATAACGTTTACCGGGCTGTCGATTTACTTTATGGGAGATGTGGAGCGCATCACCGAGAGCCTGGCGATGCGCCACCATGAGCTGGAGCAAGTACAACATATTGAAATCACCGCCAGTGAACTGGTGTTTCCCCATCTGGACTATCTCACCACTCGCAATCCCGAAGCCAAACACACCGCTGCCGGCCTGTTTGATCGCCTAGCGCGACAATTGCAGTATTTACAGAAAATGCAAGTCGTGCACGATGAGGAGCGTGAGTTGTTGGATTTCACGGCGACCAATTTACGAGCCGCAAAACAAATATCGCAACAAATATTTGTTTATGACGGCACTAGAAAGGATGACTACATGCAACTGCTGCATGATTTATCGGAATCTCATTTAGTGCCTATTAGAAACAAGCTGATGGAGTGGCACGTAGAGGAAGCCCACGAGGTCAATGAACTTAACGAAAAAGCAGAAACCCTGCTGCACCATTATTTATTTGGCGCGGCGCTGGTGTTGCTGCTGGTCATTGCACTGGTGGCGTTTACGTTATGGTTTAACAAGAAGATATTGATTCGACCGCTACTGGCAATTAGCCGTACCGCCAACCTTATTGCCACGGGAAACTTTAAAGAAAAATCCTCGGTGCATTCACAAGACGAACTGGGCGCACTGGCGCTCAATATCAACGACATGGCCTTGTCGCTGGAACAGATGTACAGCGAACTGAATAATCAGGCCCGTACCGATCGGTTAACCGGGGTACTCAACCGGCTGGCCATGGAAGAAATTCTCCAGCA
The DNA here is from genome assembly GCA_022340845.1 of Gammaproteobacteria bacterium. Classification (GTDB taxonomy): domain Bacteria; phylum Pseudomonadota; class Gammaproteobacteria; order SZUA-152; family SZUA-152; genus JAJDNG01. The sequence goes on from JAJDNG010000187.1 coordinate 2,996, forward strand.
CGAACTGGCGGCGGCAAACCGTAATAATCATCCGTCCAGCATTGCGGTATTCGATTTTGACAATTTTAAAACGATCAACGACCGCTACGGTCACCCTGTGGGTGACAAGGTCTTGCAAGGCGTCATTGAAATCGTATTGGGGACAATTCGCCGCTGTGATTATTGCTTTCGTTACGGCGGTGAAGAATTTCTGTTGTTGTTACCCAATACCGACACGGTCATAGCGAATCAAGTACTGGAACGTTGCCGCAAAGCCATCAACCAAAATCCGTTACGCATCGATGGGCACCATATCCCCATCACTGCCAGTTTTGGCCTGGCGGGTTATCCACAAGACGGCGGCGATGTGGCAACTCTGATTACCAACGCAGACGAAGCCTTGTACATGGCGAAAAACACCGGTAAGAATATAATCATCGATTATGCCAGTGTGATTCACGATCAGCTGAGCCATCAAGCCTCGTAACATCCTGTCTGCCGGCCCGGCAAACCGTGTTAAAACCGCCCGCCTCCAAATCCCTTTGAGTCCGGCAAATCGCTTCAGCTTCTACAACATTTTGCCGATAAATAACGAGTAGCCCGAGCTTTATCTGTTTTATAACCAGGTGCACCAGCCGCTGGAGGCGCGACATGCTAAAGCGAATAACCGCTTGTCTTTTGATTTTGTTGATAATGTTCCCAATTTCGGCTTTCGCCAGCCAGCCTTCGTCGGAACCGGTTCGCTTGGGATCGGTCGCCATGGATACCCCGGCACTCATGCAAAAACGTCTGCGCCCGCTCACCGACTATTTAAGCCAGGTCTTGCAGCGGCCGGTCACTTTAAAATTGTCCCCCGATATGCCGGCCGCGATTCGCGACGTGGCTTCCGGTAAAGTGGAACTGGCGTATTTAACACCGGTCGCCTACATTCGGGCGAACGCCACCGGCAACACCCAATTGATTGCAAAAACGGTGACCCAGCAAAAAGCCTCTTTCAAACTCATGATCGTGGTTCGCGATGACAGCCCCATAAAAACCGTTGCCGACCTGGCGGGAAAAAAATTTGCTTTCGGGGATAAAGCCGCATTATTACAGCGTGCGACGGTAGTGGGTGCAGGCATGCCCCTGGATAAACTGGGCCAGTACCAGTTTTTAGGCCATTACGACAACATCGTCCGCGCAGTACTGTACGGAGACTTCGACGCCGGGATATTAAAGGACACGATGGCTTATAAATGGGAAGACAAAGGTATCCGCATCCTGTACCGCACGGTAGATCTGCCGCCGTACAATATCGCCGCCAGCGGCAAAATCGATCAGCAGTTATTGCAACAGTTGCGTCAGGCCTTCCTCAGTCTGGACCCGAACAATCCGGATCATCATCACATCATTAAAGCACTGGATAAAAAATACGATGGCTTTGCGCCAACTTCAGATGCGGAATACGACGTAGTACGCCAACTCATTAAACCGTTTCAGTAAACCGCACTGTTACCATCGATTTTTCGAAAGCCAGACATTGTGCAACATAACCCACCAAACTCCCAGCCAAATAATCGGCCAAACACCCAGCTAAACACGCACCGGTTCAAACTGTGGCCGCAAACCCTCAGTATGCAATTGGTGTCGTTGTATATGTTGTTGCTAGCGCTTTCCATGACCGCATTTGCAGTACATGGAATCATGGAACAAGCCCGGCACCGAGCCAAGCAGATGAATCTTCAAGTTCAGGTTTTAGCCCGCAATCTCGCGGCGACCACGGCGGATTATTTACTGGTCCGCGACTACACCTCTATCGAACTGTCACTCATCCGATCGGCGCGTTTTCCCGGCGTGCTGGGCATCCAGATTTGCGACACCACAGGTAGACTGCTGGGCGATGTTGTTCATACCGGTGACAAGGAACCCGAACCCCGTTATGCCCAGCCTGCGTTGTCACCACCGGCCAGCATTCAAGTCAGTGTATCGATCGACAATAACGTCATGACCGTATGGCAACCGGTCATTCTCGGAGAATTGTTGGGTTGGGTGAAAATCCGTTACAGCATGAAGGCAATTTCGGACGAACTGGCCAATGTGTGGGGCAACAATTCCGTGGTGGGATTAATCATACTAATCGTCAGCGGCATTCTGATCACTTTGGCCTTACGCCGGCCCATAGCCAGTATTCGAAGCTATACGGAATTTGCCAAGCGCTTGATCGAATGCAACGGGGCACAAATTCCAGTGGAAGGTAAATGCCTGGAATTGCGAACCATGGGCTGGGCGCTAAATACCGTATCGTCCCGGTTGAGCGAACAGTCACGGGTCATTAAAACCGGCCTGGACGATCTCACCCGCATGGCCGCATTCGCCGAACACGCTCCGGGGCTGATTCTCGCCTTGGATAGAAATTCCGAGATCCATTACATCAATCCGGCGGGCTATCACATATTGTCCAAACTGGGCGTGGATGAAGGTCAGGTACTGGAGGTTCTTCCCTCCAACCTGCAATCGTTGATGGCGCACATCATTAGCAAACAGAAACCTGTCACTGACTTGCAGGTGCGCTACCGGGACAGGGTGTTGCTGTGGACTCTCGCCCCGGTGCGTGGTCAGAACATTATTCACGCCTACGGTGAAGACGTCACTGAAGCCAAACAAGCAGAGGAAGAGGCCCGCGCGGCACTGGTGGAAAAACTCAGTGCCGAGTCCGCCAACCAGGCAAAAAGCCAATTTCTTGCTAACATGAGCCATGAGTTGCGAACGCCGTTGAATGCGATTCTGGGTTACAGCCAGATACTGGAAGAAGAAGCCGAGGACGAAGGGTATAGCCAGATATTACCGGACCTGGGAAAAATTCAAACCGCGGGCAACCACTTGCTAACTCTGATCAACGAAATACTGGACTTGTCTAAAATCGAAGCGGGACACATGGAGTTGTATCTTGAGGAATTCGACCTGGATACGCTGCTTAACGAGGTGGTCAGTACGGCCCAACCGCTGGCCATCGAAAAGGGCAACCAAATCGAAGTAAACCGCAGTGGCAAATTGGGGCAAGTGCGTTCGGATGCAACCAAGCTGAGACAAATTTTATTCAATCTTATTAGTAATGCCACTAAGTTTACCAAAAACGGACGCATATCAATTTACACCAGCAGCGACAAGGTGGGCGAACGGGACTGGTTTACCTTTGAAATTGAGGATACTGGCATAGGCATGACAGACGAACAGATGCAGCGCCTGTTCCAACCTTTCTCCCAGGCGGACAGTTCCACCACCCGCAAATACGGCGGTACCGGGCTGGGCCTGGTCATTACCCAGCGATATTGTGAAATGTTGGGCGGTGAAATCAGCGTCGTCAGTAAACCCGGCCGTGGTACCACGTTCAGTGTGCGCCTGCCCGCCGTCGTTAAGGACACCGGCAAATCGGGCATCAGCATCAAACGGGCGGCACACAACACGTTGCCAAACGATGCAACGACGGCGCAGCCGGGTTCCGGCAAGACGGTTCTGGTGATCGATGATGATCCGGATATTCTCAACATGCTCAAATTCTATTTGAAAAACGAAGGATTTCACGTGGAGACCGCCCGCGACGGCCTTACCGGTCTGCAGATGGCGCGTAAAATCCATCCTGACATTATCACCCTGGACGTCATGATGCCCGGCGTGGATGGTTGGACGGTGTTGAAGCAGCTCAGGGAAGATCCTGAACTCAAGCATGTACCGGTCACCATGTTGACCACATTGGATGAAGAGGGGCTTGGTATTGCCCTGGGGGCCGATGATTACCTGTTTAAACCCATCGACTTGGAAATGTTGACTCAAAAAATCAAATACTGGGTAAACCGCCAGCCACAAGCACCCATTTTGATAGTCAGCGACGATCCCAGTCAGCGAAAAACCATGCGTGATGCGCTACAACACCAAGGCTATGTCGTCAGCGAAGCACAAGCCAGCGATACCGCCTTGCAAACCGCGCGTCAAACAATACCGTCGATTATCGTGCTCGACCTCATGTGCCCGTCGGTCCAACCCATTGAACTGATCATCGCTTTGCATGACGATGACAAATTAAATTCTATTCCGCTGATTGCCCTGACCAGCAACGATGACTATGAACTCGAGGGATTACCGGTGAGCTCCTCAGAGCAGAAAATCCGGTTGTTAAATCGCCAACAAATCGAGCAGCTGCTACAGCACATTCAGAACTTACTGCAACACGAACACGCCCGGCATCAGGCCGCTTAACCAATGCTTTTTGCAATCCGCGCACACCACAACTGGTGAGCACGTCCGTGGCGGCCACCCTCTTTTACACACGACAATCATATTGAAAATCAATACGTTATCCTTCGGTATTAACCCAACGGATTTGCATTCG
>JAJDNG010000190.1 GCA_022340845.1 Gammaproteobacteria bacterium
GTTTGCGCCTGCTGAGGATTGGCTATGGTGGCATCACCTTGAGGGAAAACCCACCATTGGTAACTCACGATCTGGCCTCCAGGATCCGGATCGTAGGACTGGCTTCCGTCAAAAGAATAATTTGTGTTGCAATTACCGCCCGTGCCAGGTGCTGATATGACCGCTATAGGTGGCGAATTGCCGGTAGACGGATTACCACCACCCGGTGGTGGTGGATTGCCACCACCGGGCGGTGGTGCGGTGCCATTACACGCTGGAGCATTAGGGATAGTTCCCCAACCATTGGTATCGTGGCACTGATCACACTCCAGGCTAGTGGAGCAATGTGTTGGTGATTTACCCCTTGCGGCAACGCCATTGTGACAGTTGCTACACACATCCAAGGCTTGTGAATGTTGAATTTGCCCCAGAGGTTTCCAGTCAATGGTGTTATGACAAGCGTCACACAATTCTGTCGTGAATGGATGCGCGGCTGATTTATAGGTTGTATTGGCGACGCCATCATGGCACCCCGCTGACGCACACGCCAGATTGGCGACTGTGGAATGATCCAATACCGCACCCTGCCATGTGGTCGTGTCGGTGTGACACGATTCGCAGGGCAACGTCGTGGGAACATGCGTCGGCCCCTTCCCGGTAGCAATTACGTTGTTATGGCACACCTCGCACGCGTCCGAAGTTTGGCTATGATCAATAGGCTGTAATGGCGACCAACTTCCGGTGTTATGACATGCATCGCAATTATCAGTGGTTGTGGGATGAGTCGCTGGTTTGTTGGTGGCATTGGGCCCGGTGTGGCAAATTAAACACGCCGCTGAAGTTTGCGTGTGATCGATTACGTTCAGCAACGGCGTCCACCCCATAGTGTTATGACAGGCTTCACATACATTCGTGGAAGCAGGATGAGAATTGGACTTATTGGTGGCATTGGCACCAGTATGGCAGGCGTCACAACTGGCCGACGTCTGACCATGATCAATGCTCGCCAGCGGGGGCAGCCATGCCAACGTATTGTGGCACGCATCGCACACATCCGTGGTTAATGGATGAGTCGCCGGTTTAAAGGTGTGTGAACTGACACCATCGTGACAATTGACACTGGAGCAGCTTTGGCCACTTACGGTGGCATGGTCAAAAGAGGCATTGGAAAAACTCACGGTATCATGGCAGATGTCACAAGGATCGGTGGTAATGAAGTGCGTAGGGCCTTTGCCTTTGGCCCTGACGCCGTCGTGACAGTTGGCACAGGCATCGTTGGTTTGCCCATGATCGATCGTCGGCAACAGTGGTTTCCAACTGGGATAAACATGACATGCCTGGCATTGCATGGTTGTCTGCGGATGGATAGCCGTTTTGGTCGTAGCGGCACCACCGTGGCAATCCACACTGCCGCAACCGTCCACGAAGTTATGGTCAATTCCCGCCGCATCCGTCCAATCGGAAGTATTCTGGTGGCAGGCCTCACATGCGTTGGAGGTTAGCGGATGATTGCCGCTGAGTGAGAATTTATCCTGTTCCGAATGGCAGCCTTGTGAGGCGCAATTGGGCTGCCTAACCTCATCGTGATTAAAAGGCAATATAAAATCCGTCCAAAGCTGGCCGGCTAGGTGACAGGTTTCGCAGTTGTCGGTTGTTCCCGGATGATTCGGCCCTTTGGGAGTCGCCGGGCTATTGTTATGACAGCGCACACACACATCTGTGGTTTCGTCGTGATTAAAAGGCTCGGTTGGTACCCAGGATCCCGCGGCATGACAGCGATTGCAGTTATCCGTGGTCTGCGGATGGGTGGGAGTTTTATCTGCGGGGCTATGGCATCCACTGGACGTACAGTTTGTGGTGGCGATTTCAGAATGGTCAAACGGGAGGATTACCGGCAGCCAGGCATAATCGCTATTGTCATGACATTGTTGGCACTGATCGGTCGTCGGTGGATGATTGCCCCCTTTGTCCGTGGAATTGTGGCAACCGCTGGTGGCGCAAAAAACTTCCGTCGTCAGGGAATGATCAAACGGTAACGCTAACGGCAACCATTGGCCTTTCGTGGAATGACATACGCTGCACTCGGGTGGCGTAACGCGCGGATGTACACCTTTGTCGGCTTCCGTGTGACATCCGCTCGCGGTACAACCAATTTCGGTGGTTAAACTGTGGTCGAAACTGGGATCCACAACCCAACTGCCCATGGAAGTGTGGCAAAGTTCACAACGATCCGTCGTTACGCTCGGATGCGTTGGCGGCCGATCCGAAATACTATGACATCCTGCACGATTACAACTGAGTTCCATTACCCCGGAATGATCAAATGGCGAGTTCAATACCGTCCAAACCGGGAAGGTGTGGCAGGCTTCGCAGGAATTGGAGGTCAACGGATGGGTGGGCGGCTTGCCCAGGCCGGGTCCCGAACCGTCATGGCAACCGGCATTACCGCAGCCTGCAAAAATCTGATTGTGGTCCACCACCTGGATAGTGACCGAAAACCAGGATGTGATGTTGTGGCACTCGCCGCAATCCGTCGTCGTCAGAATGTGGTTGACCGGTTTACCGGTTGCATTGATGCCGTTGTGGCAGCTGTCACAACGCTGGCCGGTTACCGTACCGTGATCAAAAAACGCCTGGGCACTGACCGAAAAACCAACGGGAGTATGGCAGCTTTCGCACGGCGCTGTGGTGGCAATATGAGTTGACGGTTGACCGACGGCGAACACACCATCGTGGCATTGACTGCATTCTTTCGGCACAGTATCAAACACCCCACCTAGATGACATTGCTCGCACGCCAGACTTTCGTGTTCGCCATCCAGAGCAAAACCGGTTTCCAGATGATCAAAGGTAGTGAGGTCGGCGGGAGAGTCCGCCGCAAATGCAGGTGACTGGCACACGCACAACAACCATAGCAGGTACCAGGACAGATAACGGCTGACCGGAAATATTTTGCTGAGCATGTGATTAATTTTTATTGTCCTAAACTTCAAAGAAACAATCTCCTACCGCCGTTTAAGAGATTCATCGAGTTCAGGCTATAAACGCAGCAAAACGTAAGACTCTTTAATGCAAGGAGTGGCTGCCTGTATGGAATGCCCGGTCTAATTGCGTGTTTCTACACACATTTCGCCCCTTGACGTAATCAACCCCGGTGAGATTACGCCGCATCGAGTATACGTTTCAACTTTCAATTCCCGTTACCACTGGCGCAAAGCCTATGGAACGCCGCCCTAGCCGAAACTTTGGTATATGTTACGCAGCTTTTATTAGTTTTCTCTTAAATAAATGCCAGCAAACAAGCAATATGCTCGTAATCCAATGCTTACATTTACTGGATTTATAGGCAGGATAGGACAACCAATGTCGATAGGCAACTGTTTTTCGTTATCCTGGCTGAATAACGATCACAATTAATGGTCTTACATCTGATTTTCTTATTAAGAAATAATTGATTATCTTGCAACGAGATAACGGGGTTAAAGACATCAATGCTGGCTTTTATTTGGAAATTTACCCTTCATCATCCGGCAACAATACCTGGGTGGTTTCGAACGCCCGAGTGCCCTCGTCAACCAGGGTTAATTCATGGCTGCCGATTTGGGCGACTTCACCGTGTTTGAACAAATGTTTTTTAATTCGGCGCCCGTTAACCTGCGTTCCATTGGTGCTGCCCGCATCTTCAATCAACACATCATTCAATCCGTCCATGTATTGATTGGGTTTGACACTGACGGTGGCATGCTTGCCACTGACGGCCAGATCATCAATGCGGATTTCACAATCGGGCCTGCGACCGATGCTGATCGTGCCTTCTTTTAATACATATTCTTCGATGACAATTCCGTCTCGGGTATGGACTATTTTAGGCATGTTTCTTCCTGCTCAAAATTTTCAAACGTGTGTGTTAATGCAATGAGAGTGTATTAACGTTTGCTGCAACGGCGCAATGCGTCTGCGAAGGCGGCCCCGGTCTGATAGCGCATCTCAGGATTTTTCTCAAGAGATTTGTTAATCACCCGGGTCAAACAAGTGGGTAATTCAGAGCGGATTTTGCGTATCCCCTGGGGTTTGTTGTTGGCGATTTTATACGCCAGCGACGCCATGGAATCTGCGGTAAACGGCAATACTCCAGTGAATAGTTGGTATAGCGTAACACCCAATGAATACAGATCCGATCTCCCATCCACTTGTTCGCCGGACAGCTGTTCCGGGGACATGTATGAGGGGCTTCCCAGAACCGTTCCGGTGCGGGTGCGGCTGTTATCCGTTAAGCAGGCTATCCCGAAATCGGTAATTTTCAAATTCCCGCTTTGTTGATCATAAATAATATTGCCCGGTTTAATATCCCGGTGTACGACGTTTTGCTGGTGCGCGTAATCCAGAGCCTCTGCCACAGTAATACCGATGTGAAAAACATCGTCAATAGAAAGCAAATTTTCAGGATGACCGAAATTGTCCAGCCCTTCACCATTGATAAAATCCATCGCAATATAGGCAAGATCATGCTCTTCACCCACATCAAAAATGGTCACAATGTTCGGGTGATTCAGCCTGCCGGCGGTTTCCGCTTCGCGGTAAAAACGTTTGCGGACTTCCTCGATTTGTCGGCTGTCGAATTCGTCCGACAAAGGCAACGCTTTGATTGCCACCATGCGGCTGATTTTGGGGTCCACACCGAGATACACTGTACCCATGGCGCCCTGACCGATAACTTTCTCCACTTGATAGCGACCCAACACCGGTCGCGCAACGCTGGGATGATCCACCACCAATGTTGCAGTGTGAGAATTTATCGATGTTGTGAGCATGTTACGGTTGGATTGCACTTGATGACGTTCGCGACGCTCTTGAATGTCGCGATAATCGATGTCTTTTTGAGCAATATAGTCGTACACAGCCACCGCCTGGTTAAATTGTCGCCGGCGTTCAAATTCCAACCCGAGGTTGTATAAACATTCAATTAGTTTGTTATCCATTTCACATTTACGCATATAGTTAAACGCTTCATCTAATCGGCCTTGAGCTTGTAGATTCAAGCCCAACTCTCGATATGCATTAGCGGCTTCTTGGTGCAAAGACTTAAATGCATGACTGATTTTGAAATGGATAGTGAGTAATAAATGTGCAAATATCACAAAAATTGCAGGGAGTACGAGGGGCTGATAAAAATTCACCACCAACAACATCAATACCGTGGTATTCATGACCAACACCGCCAGCAAAGCAGTAATGGCAAAACCGATCCAACCGCGTAATTTCGTCGGCAACAGTAGTAAATAAATGGCCAATAACACAATCGCAATCCTCTGCACGCCTTGCGACCAATAGGGGTACTTAATTAGCTTATTATTGAGAAAGGCGTTCAAGCTGTGTGCCGTCCAGATGGCGGGGGATGCCGGTATGTGTCCATACGCCGTAAAATTAGAGGCGTAGCCGACCGGTGCTGTCGTGAGCCCGATTACAGCGGCTTGTACATCTTTGGGCAGTTTTTTCACCCTGCCATTAAGCACATCCGCTGCCGACACGGTGGGTATGTTCAAGCTACCTTTATTGTCGACGGAAGGCGATGGCAAAAACCGAAAGGCGGAATCCGTCGGCATCTGCCGGTTATTGATGTTGATACCATAGCCGGTAACCAATTTTGCCGGCGCACCGAGGATCTGCATTGCCATCTGGCCGATCACACTGGGGTAAAAATTTTTGTTAATTTTCACCATAAACCGTTGTGACAGCGTCCAAGGCCGGTTTGACGCGTACAGTCCCAATTTCTGAGACGCTTGGAAAAACTGACTTTGCGGAATAGTTGTGATGGCAAGTTCCGGCGTGGGCGCGGTAAAAAGCCAGGGCAATTTGGCCAGCCACTCGGCGTTTTGGGCAGTCTGCGGCGTTAGGTTGGGTATCTTATCGCTGTTTGGCAGTTCCCGTCCCTCACTGGGCTTGAGCTCGCTCCATGGATGGCTTTGGTAGTAAATGGGTAATACTGCGTTGCCACTTTTCTTCAAGGCTTGTTCCAATCGCTGGTCGAAATCAAGGCTTTGTAGCATCAGTTTGCCTTGTTCAGTGTCCGCCAGTTTTGAATGCTGTAGCCCGGCATCTTGAGTAAGCTTCTGTAAATAATTCTCGGAGTGTGAAAACGGCAGTAACAAACCAACGCTTTTCAAATGGGCCTTATCCAGTTGGGTCAACAATTGTGCGATGGTTTGATAACTCCACGGCCAGGGTCCGACCGAATCAATGGCTTTTTGATCAACGGCCACCACCGCCACGTGTGAGGCAAATTTTGTAGCGGGAATGAAACGGGACAACCAATCCAATGCACTCTGCTCCACGGCCTGCATGGGAAGGGTGTAACTCGCCCACAACGCGGCAACAGCCGTTATTCCAATCAGAATACGATGGTTCTTCACAGGTACCCTACGAATGACAGAGCAGGCCGATCGCTATTGAATGGCAGAATACGTTAAATGGATAGCGCATTAATCTGTTTTGGTTGAATAAAATCACTCTTGCTCCTTGCAGCATCGATGCCGACGATGGACCTCTGTATATGACTGTCTGTGTGATGCACGAACATCGTTCATCAAGAGCGCTCATCCTGCTTCGCCAGCTGCCAATACGACTCCAGATCATCAGTTGAAAGTTCCTTGAAGCTTTGCCCTGCCCGTTCGATGGCGTCTTCCATATTTTTGAATCTTGCCTCGAATTTGGCATTCGCCCGACGGATGGCCAACTCGGGGTCGATGTCGGCGTGGCGGGCAATATTGACCACCGTAAACAACATATCCCCGATTTCGTCTTCAAGTCGTTCCCATTGGGCATTAGCCGCCAATTCGGCTTTTAATTCATCCGTTTCTTCGGTTAATTTGTCAAAAATTGGCTCTATGGTGTGCCAGTCGAATCCCACTTTTGCGGCCCGTTTTTGCAACTTCGCCGCACGAGTAACGCCGGGCAGCGTTTTAGCAATACCGTCCAGTACGCTGGTGTATTTTTCGCTTTGCTGGCGTTCCAGAGCCTTGTGTTCCTCCCAGGCCAGGGTTTGCTCCTCGGCAGAATGAATCGCGGCATCACCGAAAACATGGGGATGACGGCGAATCAGCTTTTCACTAATGGCAGTGACGACATCATCAAACCGGAATAGGCCTTGTTCTTCCCCCATTTGGGCGTGAAAAACCACTTGGAACAACAAATCGCCCAGTTCTTGGGGCAGCTCCTGCATGTCGTTGCGTTCAATAGCATCGGCCACTTCATACGCTTCCTCAACGGTATAAGGTGCGATGGTATGGAAATTCTGTTGTACGTCCCATGGGCAACCGGTTTGCGGATCCCGCAAACGCTGCATGATACTTAATAATTGGCTTATATCGCTCACTATTCCCTTCCGCTGAGGTTTTTTTCAATATTTTGACATAGTTCGAAAAATAGCGTCGAACTTGGACTTTTTCCTTAAGAATTAGCAGGCCGTATCGATATTTAGTGTATCAACTACTCATAACCATCACCTGGAACAACATGTTTGAGGTCATATGCCGGCTAAACGTCACATTATAGTTTTTTCTTTACTGGTTTTTCTAATCCCATTGAGCACTTATGCCGAAAAGGTAGAAATTCTCTCGGCAGGTCAGGCGGCGTTTGACGGCGGGGATTACGAAACGGCTGTGAACCTGTGGCGTACAGCAGCCTCAAAAGGAAATTCCAATGCTCAAGTTTTGGTCGGATTGGCTTACGCCAACGGCTGGGGCGTGAACAAAGACATGCAATCGGCGGAAATGTGGTATCACGTCGCCGCGGAGAACAACAATCCCACCGGGCAGTTTTTGCTGGCTTTGTATTATATTTCCAGCAAGTCGGAATTGCTCAACACCGGCATCATGTGGTTAAAACGCTCAGCAGCAAACGGTGATGTGTCTGCGCAGGGTTTTTTACAAAAAGCGGAACAAAAACACTGGTTTGAGAATATCGAGCGATGGACCGCAGCTTCACAAGAAATAACATCTGAAAAGATGGCCGGTGAAACCATTGCCGCAGTGCAGCATTAACTAAAATAAATCGCACTTTCCATGAAATAAAATTGCCATGAAGTAGAATTACTGCCGCTCCTATAGGCGACTACGGCCAGGAAATAACGGCATCAAACCACTCAACCCACTGTGACGTTTATTTACTTGAAACCGGTACAGTGGCGGCAAGCACCATACGCATAGCGTCTTCGGCATCATAATCTCTGGCAAGCGTTTCTTTCATAGCAGCAAACATGGCCACAGCGCGTTGGTCGCCGTCTTTCGCTGCCATGCGCAATAGCGCTTGTCCGCGCACGGTATTACCTTGTTGAAACGCCATTAACGCTTCATTATAAGTACAGGCTTCAGCATGCACGGCAAACGCCGCGATCGTTGCCGCAACGCCAAACAAGACTTTGAGCGATTTCCTTAAAGCGTCCATGGATGCTCCGCGTGTTGAGCAAAGTGTATAAAACTAAGCTTAGAAAAATAAACTTTTAAAAATAATTCTTCAAAACTTAAGCCTAAAAAATCCGATTAAAATCTATTAATATATGGCACGTTGAGAAATAGCTGTCAACCGCGATTTCCGCGATTCTCAACGAGAAATCCCTTAAACCTGGAAAAATAATAATGCAATTAGTACTGGCATCCACCTCTCCTTTTCGCCTGGCGGTGTTAAAAAAGCTGCCATTGTCGTTTGATACCGATTCACCGGATATTGATGAAACCGCACTGCCCAACGAATCACCGGAGCAGTTGGTCAACCGCCTGGCCGAAGCCAAAGCGCGCGCTGTTGCCCCCCGCCACGCCCATAGTCTGATTATCGGTTCCGATCAAGTCGCGGTGTTAAATGGGCACATTCTTGGCAAACCAGGTAATCATGATAATGCCGTCAAACAATTGCGCGATGCATCCGGCCAAAAAGTGGAATTCAAGACGGGTTTATGCCTGCTCAACAGCGACACCGGACAAGCCCAAGTAGCCTGCGTGCCGTTTACCGTGCAATTTCGCCAGCTCAGCGACGCACAGATCGAACGTTATTTGGCCCATGAGCAGCCGTACAACTGTGCCGGGAGTTTCAAATCCGAAGGCCTGGGAATTACCCTATTCGAAAAATTGCTGGGGGACGATCCCAATACCTTGATCGGTTTACCGCTGATTGAATTGGTGCGGATGCTGGAGAAAGAGGGAATTACCCTGCCTTAGGAATTAACGATTTAGACACCAGATATTTTAATTAACCACGAAGGCACGAAGGACACGAAGAAAAAACAAATTAGTCAAAATAGAAGCATTGATATGAATTCATGAACAATGAGTAACACTATTGATAATGATCCTTCGTGTCCTTCGTTTCCTTCGTGCCTTCGTGGTGAAAATTTCTTAGCTTAAAATTCCATTAAACTTTCGAACTATTGAGCTTTTGTCTGAACCTCCAGTGGCTCAATCTTAACACCACTATCAGCCGCCTTCGCCGAATTAAACAACCGAAAAAAGTTTTCCGTCGTGCGCTCGGCAATGGTTTCGACATCCGTACCGCGCAACGCGGCTATGTGTTCGGCCACATAACGCACGTAACCGGGTTGGTTAACTTTACCGCGAAACGGCACCGGCGCCAGGTACGGCGAATCGGTTTCCACCAGCATATAATCCAGAGGCAGTTTCGTCGCCACGGCCTGCAATTCGGTGGCCGTTTTAAAGGTGACGATGCCGGAGAATGAAATCATAAAATTCAAATCCATGGCCTGTTTGGCGATATCCCAGTTTTCCACAAAACAATGCATTACCCCGCCGACTTCATCGGCACCCTCTTCCTTTAGGATTTTCAGGGTGTCTTCACTGGATTCACGATTGTGGATAATTAACGGCTTGTTGACTTGTTTGGCGGCGGTGATGTGTCTGCGTAAACGATCCCGCTGCCAGTCCAAATCCCCTTCACTACGAAAATAATCCAGGCCGGTCTCGCCTATGGCCACCACTTTGTCCGAGGCATTGGCAAGCTCTACCAATTCATCCACACTGGGGTCGTGTTTGTGTTGCTCGTTGGGGTGCACTCCCACCGAAACCGACACATTGGGTTTATCCTGCACCATGGCCAGCATTTTGGGATATTTTTCCAACGTAATGGACACGCACAAAAAATGTCCGATGCCTAATTGATGCGCCTGTTCCAACGCGCCATCCAGGCCGTTGTCCCAGTCTTTTAATTTCAAACAATCCAGGTGGCAATGGGAATCCACTAAATAGGCTGACATGTTAGATCCTTAAAATAATTTTTAACCACGAAGTCACGAAGAACACGAAGAATATAACTGTTTTAAATTAACTTCGTGTTCTTCGTGACTTCGTGGATATTCAATTTAAAAACACAATCGGAATTGTAGCAGGCTACGGCGTGAGATTTTACCCCCAAGTTTTTGGGAGCTAGGCGAGGTTACAAAGTATGCGTCTGGCGGTCGGATTGTAGCGCTCCGGCCAAATAGGTTTCGATTTTATTGCGTACGGTGCCATTATCCTGATCGCTGAATTGAACGCCAATGCCGGCGATACGGTTGCCTTGAGAGCCGGGCGGCGTTACCCAGACGATTTTACCGGCAACGGGGATTTTTTCTTTCTCGTCCATTAAGGTCAGCAACATAAATACTTCGTCGCCCAAATTGTAGTTTTTGTTGGTGGGTATAAACAATCCGCCATTCTTCACAAACGGCATATACGCCGTATACAAAGAACTTTTGTCTTTGATCGCCAAAGATAAAATACCGCCTTGTTTAAACGCACCTGCCATATGGTATCCCTATTAATCTTTGCTGAATTTTACCGGTTTGTTCACTGCTTCGACCTATTGGAGGACAGTTGCAGCCAGCTAATCAATAAATCTTCCAGTAACAGCTGGGTATTAGCCTGACTGTCCAATAATCGCCGGGTTTCGGTCAACTTGTCCAAAAACCGGAACAACGCCACCAAGTCTACCGCAGTAGCGAGTTTTTTCAATGAATGTTCACCTACGGAGTAAATATCGGGCTGTTGCGCGTCATACTTAAGCCGAATCATGTAACAAGTCCACAAAATCAGCCATTTGCTGAGCGAACCGACGTCGGTTTCCGCCCATGCTTTGGCCACGGTTACCGGATCAGCGTGTCCCAGAGTCAGGTTGATAAAGCTTTTCAGCAATGCCTCCACCAGCGTCCGGGAATTATTGTGCAAATAACTCAGCGCCTCCAGCGGTCCTCCGTTGGCCAGATGCAGCATGGCGCGGATGTCAGCGTCATCCCGGCGCGCAGCATTGTCCCGCAACCAATTCTCACGCAGCCAAGGCAGAGCATCGTCTTCCGCCGGTTGTTGAAACACTACTTGCTGGCAGCGACTGCGAATAGTTGGCAACAATGCACTGGGCTGAGAGGTCACAAGAATAATGAGACTGTCCGCTGTGGGTTCTTCCAAAGTTTTTAACAAGCTATTGGCGGCAAATTTGTTCATTTTTTCCGCCGGATGAATGATTGCTACTTGTCCCAGGCCGTAGTGGCTTTTTAAGCCGAGATACGCAGCCAGCTCGCGGATTTGATCAACGGAAATAATTTTCCCAGCCGATTCCGGTTCCACCATTTTAAAGTCCGGATGAGTGGCAGCTTTGTTCAAGGCGCAGGCCTGGCAGTGGCCACAGGGTATGGTATGCGCCGCGGGATCGGCTTGATAGGTCTCGCACAGCAGTAATTGTCCCAGTTGAATGGCAAAATCACGTTTGCCAATACCATTGCCGCCGGTAAACAGTAAAGCGTGAGGCAGCGTGCCTCCTCTGATCCGTGCCAGTAACTGCTGCCACAAAGGCTCATGCCATGGGTAAGGTTTGAACATCATCGTTGCTTTTAGGTGAACGTATTCTGATTAATATAGGCGCTGAGGACTTGCTGCAACTGTTGTTGAACAGCGTCCAACGATTGCGAAGCATCGATAATCCGATATTGTTGGGGGTATTGCCGGGCTCTACCCAGATACGTCTGGCGAACTTTATCAAAAAAACTGCTGCGCTCGCGTTCGAACCGGTCCCGCTGTCCTTGGGTTTCCTGGCGAGTGGTGATGCGGTGCAAACCGATTTCCACTGGCACGTCCAGCAACAGTGTTAAGTCCGGTCGGCGATCCCCTTGTACCCATTGTTCCAGTTGCGCAATACGCTGCAAGTCTATGCCGCGACCTCCGCCTTGATAAGCGTAAGTGGCGTCGGTAAAACGATCGCACAACACCCATTGATCCGATTGCAAAGCCGGTTCGATGACTTGTGCCAAATGCTGGGCCCGCGCGGCAAACATCAGCAACAACTCCGTGTCGTCGCACATGAGATCGTTTTTATAGTCCAGCAGCAATTCACGCAATTTTTCCCCCAGCGGCGTACCGCCCGGTTCCCGGGTTAATATCAGCTCTATGCCATGATTGCGTATTTCTTGTGCAATAAACGCCAATGCAGTGCTTTTACCCGCCCCTTCTCCACCTTCCAGCGTAATAAATTTTCCCGACATTATTGGATTTTAGGACTGTTTTAAAATGATGTTTGGTTAAAGTTTGTTATTTATTCGAGACTGTTGGCATGGACGAAAACGGTTTCGGTTTGCCCCCCAACTGGTATTTCACCACTGCCCGGTTATGGTCTTTCAAATTACTGGTAAATTCGTGACTGCCGTCGCCCCGTGCGACAAAATACAAAGCATCGCCATCGGCGGGATGCAATGCGGCCCAAATGGCATCTTTGCCGGGCATGGAGATGGGTGTGGGCGGCAACCCATTGCGACGATAGGTATTATACGGTGTATCCCGGACCAAATCACGACGGCGCAAATTACCATCGAATTTTTCGCCAATGCCGTAGATCACGGTGGGATCGGTCTGCAAGCGCATGCGTTTATTTAAGCGGCGAACAAAAACCCCCGCAATAGCCGGCCGTTCACTGGCCAAGCCGGTTTCTTTTTCCACAATGGATGCCATGATCAATGCATCATAGGGCTCTTCGTAAGGCAAGTCCGGCTCGCGATTTTCCCATTGTTCCGCCAAATACTCTTCGGTCGCCTGGTAGGCCCTTTTCAAGAAGTCCAAATCGGTCGTGTTACGCGGAAAATGGTAAGTATCGGGAAGAAATCGGCCTTCGGGATGCTGATCGGGGTAACCGAGTTTTTCCATGATTTGCTTATGGTTCATTCCCTGCAGGGTATGCTCCAAATGTTCGCTTTTGGCCAGCTCCTGCATCAGTTCCCGGAAATTCCAGCCTTCGATGAGAGTAAAAGAATATTGTACGGTCTTGCCGCTGCTCACGTCCCGCAGGATATCCCTGGGCGTCATGCCTGGCTTGAACGCATATTCTCCCACTTGAATCTTGTTAGCGACTCCGGTGAGTCGCCCGTGCCAGACCAGATATTTAGGGCGATCGATTATGCCAGCCAAATAAAGATTATTGGAGAACTGTTTTAAAGTTTCGCCTTGCTTAATCTGATAATAATAGGGCTCATCTTGCACATGGATGGGCTTAGCTAAAAACTGGTTGTACTCCATGAGAAACCAACCGGTTGTTAAACTGCCTAACAAAACCCCAACGGCGAAAAATTTATAAATCAACGTCTTCACTTTACTTCCTGTCCGGCATACTGTCTGGCATTTTTTCAGGAACAGCCTCTGTAAAGCGTTCCCATGATCTGTTCGGTAATCGGTCCGATTTGATATTCGATGGATCCATGTCTCCGATTGGGAATGCCCTCAATGACTCTCACTGGCCATATGTCGATGACACTGTTGGTGAGAAATATCTCATTCGCGGTCAACAAATCCTCTATCTGCACTGATCTAATATCGAAATTAATTCCCAAGTCTTGAGCCGTATCGAGCACTTGTTGTCGCATAATACCTGCCACACCGCAGCTTGTTAAATCCGGTGTCAATAACCGGCCACGGCTGACCAGGAACACATTGCTCATGGTGCCTTCGATAATGTAGCCCTGTGGGTCCATCATCAAACCTTCCGCAATGGACTCGTCCTGCCATTCGCTCCTCGCCAGTACCTGCTCCAGCCGGTTTAGGTGTTTAATGCCCGCCAACGCGGTGTTGGGCGACACTCTACCGTCGCACAGACGGATCTTAACCCCTTGGCGGTAATTATCCGGTGGGAAATGGGGGAATTCATAGCAAATAACAATTCGATTGCTGGTTATGCTTTTCGGCATACGATAACCTCGGCCACCGGCGCCACGGGTGACTAAAATCTTGATTACCGCCTTATTTTCCGCTTTCGCCAAAGTGTTGATATCCCGAACCAACGCCTCCACCGGCGGTTGCGGAATTCGCAAACGCTCGCATCCCATTTGCAACCGTTGCAGATGCTGTTCCAACAACACCACTTGGCCGTCGACGACCTTTAGGGTTTCAAACACTCCGTCACCGTAATGCAGGCCTCTGTCGAATACAGAGAGTGTGTCATTGGATTGGCCATTAACAAGTACCCCGGTCACAAAATTTCCTCTCGTTGACTTGTTCAGCGATATTTCAAACCTAACGAATTTAATAAGCCCTTGGCTTTGGCTTTGGTTTCCGCAAGTTCTTTTTCCGCAACGGAGTCCGCCACGATGCCTGCACCCGCTCGAAAGTGCACTTGGTTACCACATTGGACCATGGTTCGAATCAAAATATTGAAATCCATGTCACCGTTTAAGTTGATATACCCCATGGATCCGGTATAAGCCCCCCGCCCGGCGGCCTCCAATTCAGCAATGATCTCCATGCAGCGCACTTTGGGACAACCGGTGATGGTGCCACCTGGAAACATGGCGCGGATGATTTGCCCCGGCGTCACGTCGGGGCGCAATCGACCGGTAACATTGGACACAATATGGTGTACGTGCGCATAAGTCTCCAACACCATTAATTCATCAACGGTGATGGAACCTGGAGTACAAATTCTTCCCAAATCATTGCGCTCCAGATCGATTAACATAATGTGCTCGGCCCTTTCTTTGGGATGGGCCATCAACTCATCGCTCAATTGATGATCTTCTCCTTCACGATCGCCACGCGGGCGAGTCCCGGCAATGGGCCGTGTACTGATTTGTTGTTGGTTGACTTTTACCAGACGCTCCGGCGAGGAGCTGATGATTGTGGACTGTCCAAATTTGGCCACACCGAAAAATGGCGATGGATTGTGGATTCGAAGTTGTCGGTATAACCACGCGTCAGGCAGGCTGCCGGCAAATTGCACTGTCCACCAGCGGGATAAATTGACTTGAAACACATCACCGTTCCTGATGTATTCTTTTACTTTTTCGACACCGTTTACATAAGTATCTGGATTTTCTTCCGCGATGTGTTTAATGGTTACTGGTGTATCCGGCCGCTGATCGGTTATGCCTTGTACTTGTTGCACATGTGAGAGCATAGTGTCGATGAGGCCCTGACGGCCGTCTTCTGCAACAGCGTATACGTGGCCGCTGCTGTGCTCTTTAACCAATGCGGCAGGAATGCGAGTGGCATACGCAATGGGTTCGCACTGCCCGTTTACGGGTAAGCTCAAACCGGGTTCGATCTGCGCCACTAATTCATAACTTAAAAATACGAACCAACCTCCCTCAAAAGGTAGTGACGAGGGCTCCTGGGCAGAATTTTTTTCCTGGCGCCACCACTGGTCAAAATTACTGAGAAAATCGTTGCCGGAGGGTTCTGTGTGAAAATCGCCTGAGGATGACTCCACTTCGCTGTCAT
>JAJDNG010000216.1 GCA_022340845.1 Gammaproteobacteria bacterium
TTGGAAATGTGCAGTGTTTTTTTACATCAATTTTGTGAATTGCGTTGCATTATATGCACATTGGCGTCATTTAGCCCGCGGTTTCTGTTATCTGTAGATAAGTATTATTTATAATTAAGGAAACTCTTTTTACTGGCTAAAAACTGAGTGAAGTTAATAATGCGGCTGATTTGCCTATGGGCCGCTATACGCCACGTAGTGATTGTGTTTGCTTCTCTCAAGGGGCATCCCCAACGCTCTTCTGTGACAATTCGTAGGTTTAGAAATCAATCTCTAAGGTGGTGATGGCCGAGCGCAGTTCTTTGAGCTTGGACTTCACCCGGAAGGCGCTATCGTAACCGATACGAATGAGTATTTTCTGCCCGGCCGATAACGCTTCCAATTTAGGATCGGAGAATTTGTACAATACGTTGGGGCGGATTAATTCAACGGGCACTAACACTTCCGGCGTGGCCAATAAATGATCTATAACTTCCACTAAGCGGTCATTGAAATACTGATCCGGATATCCCAATGCTTCGTACGCTTGCTGGAATAATGGATAGTAGCGCGTATACACAGCGGCCAAGGCTTCGGCGTCAATGGCCTCGATAAAATCGACATAGGAAACATACCGCTGGTAGTTCCTGGGATCGATAAACAGTTTGCCCTGAGCGTTTTTGTTGACGATAAACGATTGCGGTGGTGTTTTCGTCAAGCGGAATTTCTGCGGCAATTTGTCGGCGGTTAAGTTGTCAATCGTCACCACAAAGCGTTGAATAAACGCTTTGAATATGAACAACTTTCCGAATACCGCCTGATCATACAAGTGGGCGAACTCCTGTTTCACGGCCTCGTCACTCTCCCCTAGTGGTGGGAGGGGTTCTTCCTGAGGGATGACTTCTTCTTCGGCCGGTTGGCTGATTTGGGCGTCGATTTGCACCGGTACTTCGGGAACGGGATATTTTACGGCGGGCTCAGGCGGCTTTTCGGGTAACGACAATGGTTTCGGCTCTACCGGCGCAGGTTCGGTTTGTGGCTGATTCTGCTGCCAAATATAGTAGCCTCCGCCGCCTGTGAGCATCGCTAATATCAGCAACCAGACTGTGGAATTTTTCATATCAACCTCATCGAAATACTTGTACCGCGCTGGCTTACAATAGATGGTTGGCCAGCCACCACTTGAGACGAATTATTTATAAAGCGTTTGCCGGCAAAGCGCAAATCGCGGCCACTCTTTTGCGTGATACCATACAACCTTAATGGAGTCGTGATTCGAGAACCGGGGCTGGTCAAACAAGATGCAGGTTTTACTTGCCCATGTGGTTTTTTTGATTATGCTTTTTATGGTAAACGAACACATCTCTGAAAACCATCCGACAAACTTATTATTTCAAGCAAGGGAGACTTCAATGGACGTTATAAAGAAATCCGCGGATTACACTATTTATCAAAAACGCTCGAATCGGTATGCCGTAAAAGACGCCAACAACCGTTGGGTGCACGGCGATGATAAAGTGAAGATTCTGTTGGCGGAAAAACTCGTTAAAGCACCGGCGCCGAAACCCAAAGAAGAGCCCGCGGCAGAAACCGCCGAAGAAACGCCTGCGCAGGAATGACAACAGGGTTTATGGATCGACTTTAATTGTTAATCCGACTTTCCCCCACGCACACATTAATATGCAGCGGACTAATAACCTGGGATGGCTCTCGCTAGTTTGGCGGCGCGGCCGGCCGGCGCACGTTTTTTAGCAGCCTGATGTAGCTAGTCGCCATGATTATGGCGGTGATTATGTACAAGAAACCATATACAGGTTGCAGACCGCTCATGAGTTCTTGTTCTTTCACCGCCGGCCCCCAGGTATAGAGAATTAATAGACAGGCCAGCAGGTAAAGCGCCAAGGGTAAAAATAACATGCTCAGCTTCGCCAGCGATGGCCGGCCCGGGGTGCCCGGAGCGAATGCCAGCGGCGCCATCAGATTAATTTGCTCATCACTTAATACGCGTTTTTGTGGATCTTTAGCACGCCAGACGCGAAAAAACTCCGCCCGTAATCGCATTGCCGAATTCAAACGGCCGGCGGCGATAGCAAATCCAAACGCGATGATCAGCGGATACAGCGCGATGGATTCCGCCAGTCCCACCGGTAATTTTCCAAACGGTGACTCTATGCTGGAAATACGCTTTTCGATGGCGTCGGCGGTTTTGGTCAACTGAGTTTTTTCTGTTTGCAGGCGGTTACGCTCAGTTTTTAACGCTTCCAGTTCTTGCTTTAGCAGAGCTGCCTTTTGTTCGATTGCCGTCGCATGTGTGCTCCAGAATTTATTCACGTGCACTTCCAGGTCAGAAAAAAACGCCTCTTTCCCGGAAAAAGTGACCCAAAACCGGCGATTGCGCTGCAAGGTGTTCCAAAATTGTTCTTGCAACGCCTGCAAGCCGTTTTCTATGCGCCGGGTATCGATCGCCTCACCGGTTTTCGCCAGCGTCTGCAATGGCTGGAAGATTTCCTGGCTGAGAATTTTTTGAAACTCCGCAAACTGCTGGTTTACTGCGGCTTCGACTTCACAACTCAGCCACTGCTCGCTGCGGACATCACCACAACCCGGCGTTGACAGCGCTGTGCCTTCCGGTTGCTGTTGTTGTTGCTGTTGCTGTTGCTGTTGCTGTTGTTGCTGTTGCTGTTGTTGCTGTTGTTGCTGTTGCTGTTGTTGCTGTTGCTGTTGCTGTTGCTGGCTATCGGCTTGTTGCGATAACCCGTTTCTCAACCGCGACAATTCCTGGATTTTACGACGTAGCCGATCCGGTCCGGATTGCATCGCTCCATGCAGATTGTTCACGCCTTTTTGTACGGAAGCATAGAGATTACTTTTTTCGTCAATGCGCTGCATCTTGCCCTGCAGCTCCACCATTTGCTTATCCATGGTCACTTGCTGACTTTTGATCAAGGTGTAAGGCATTTGAATCAGCAGCATGAAAATCAGCGCAAACGCCAGCAACAGAGTGAATGTCTTGCTAAATTCCTGGGCGCGGCTTTTGTAGCCTTCGTAAATACGGCTGGCGAATTGCTCTTGCAGTTCCTTTTGATTGGGATTTTCGTTGCCGTTTGTCATAAGCGATCCTGGTTAGCTAGTCATCCGCGTGCATTTCGTTACTCAGTGCTATGGGCATTTTTTCTTCAACGATTTGCTGATAGCTTGGGTAGTCATTGTGTTTGAGATACAGCAGCAGCCTGAACACACCCAGGGCATAACTGGTCCGGTAAGCGCCCCACAATAGAAAAAACACGATAAACACCACAACAGTACATATGACGTAAAGTTGTAACAAGACCAATGGTACAAACAGAAACATCGCCGCCATGCCAATACGGGTGGTAAAGTGTAGCCGCAGCACGAGTTTGGAGATGTAGGAGTTTTTCAATGCCTGCAAGTTAACGATGTACCAGTGCCAGATGGTTGTCAAAACGCTGTGTTGCTCATTAGCAAACAACGGGGCTTCACTAAGATAATCACCGTATTCGGACCAAATCCGGCTAGTGGCGATGGGATCCAGCACTTCATCCTCCACCCATTGCGCCAAGACTGCGATTATGCAACCAAACACGCCCGATACAAT
This sequence comes from Gammaproteobacteria bacterium, assembly GCA_022340845.1. Lineage (GTDB taxonomy): Bacteria > Pseudomonadota > Gammaproteobacteria > SZUA-152 > SZUA-152 > JAJDNG01. The sequence continues at coordinate 3,596 of JAJDNG010000216.1, forward strand.
CGTACTGACCACAAAAATGGTAAATTCAATTTCTTTTAACAACGAGCGATCAAATACAGCATGAATGTCTGTACACATTGATGTGGGCAACATCCACTGACACCCATCCGAGGCAAATATCACCAGAAAACACGCCAGTAATACCAGGGCGCCCGGTACGAAATAGATTAAAAACGCTTCCAACCCGAAAGAACCGGTAAAATTTTTCATGCTTCTTGCCTGTTTTTGTTTTTTTACTATCAGATATTGCGGTAGTCGTTCCCCCCAGCCGCCGGTAACATCGCATAGTATGGCTATTTTTACAATTCCCGAAGGACGATAGGTTTATTCGAGATTGTACAAATTCTGGACAATTATCCGAGGATACCCTATGGTTTTAATCAGATAATGCTTACAGACAAAACCAAGCGGGAATGCTTCACTTAATGAAGGGTAGGCTCGAGTAATGTATTAGAAATTACTAATATAAAATTTTTATATTGCTCAAGAGCGAGACTTCACTAAAGCACTCACTCAGGACTAATAACAAATCCAATTCCTGGAGTTTGCGTGCAGCCGTTTTGAAATTCGTTACACAGTTCAGTAGCGAAGTTTCTTGAAGGTTGTTGTGAAGGATTTGTTGAAGGTGTTGTTGAAGGTATAGAGAGAGGGTTACTCATGGCTGATCGTATCAAGCTGTTGCGAGATGTATTTATTTCCGTTGGTGTATTTGTTCCATTGATAAACTACATACACCAGTTGCTGCAAACCCACGCCGGCAGTGTCAATGTGTTTTATCTGCCTCACAGTGCGCAACTCACATTATTAGCGCTGACTTTGGTGCCGTTATTAGTCTTGCGGCTGGTGTACGCACCCGCTTGCCGGATGCAGCAATCCCGCGCGGCGGTAAAAGCAGACAAACACCACCCGCCGCACCGCTGATCTCCGGCCGGCAGAGGCACCAAGCAGGACACATCCATCGTACACGATGGTGGATCGGCTTGCCTGGTCTACGCCGATGGCATGCCGGCGTTGCACGGAGTTGGAGTCCTTTCCGATCATTGTTAGCCATTGGATTGATCCGGTTTCAATTCATTCCCGCGACACTCACGACAAATAAAACTCCGGCAAAAACACAATTAAACGCAATCAATATAAACACTGTCGTGTAATTACCACCGCCACGGTGGCTTTTTATGAAAAACAACGCCAGCAGAGCCACTGCAATCAACACGAATACACTGAGGTAGCTTTGATAAATATTTAATATCACGCGAGTAAACACCGGTATATCGCTGGCCGCAGTAGCGAGTCGTTGCTCCCGCCCGCTGAGCACATAAAATAAGGCACCATAAAATCCAATGCTCAGGAGCGTGAATGCGCCAGACACTATAGTCATCCACTTGGGTGCTGATGCGGAAGATGGCTGGTCGTTATTCTGGTCGTTATTATTGTGCAAAGATTGAATCCATTTTAGTTTAATTCCGGATCCAGATTATGTTCCGTCGAGTAACCTTCCCATGCCAGCAGGACTTTTTTGATATCCGTTCCACCTCGAAAGCCACCTATCTCGCCGCTGGCACGCAACACCCGATGACAAGGAATAAGCACATTGACCGGATTCGCGGCCACTGCGTTAGCGACCGCCCGAACCGCATCGCCTCTGCCCGCTGCGCCGGCCAATTGTTGATAGGATATCACCTGTCCATAGGGAATACGCAATAACGCGCGCCATACATTAATTTGAAAATTGGTGCCGCGAATCGCAAGATGGATTTTGGGTTCTCCCGGCCTGACAGGTTGAAAAATGCGTTGCGCCGTTGCGGCCGTCTCAGCGTCGGCTTGTCGCAATGTCGCGTTGCCATACCCGTGCTTTAACCGGGCAAGCTCGTTGTGCTTGGTCGCTGTGTTGACGAAAGCAATAAAACACACGCCTTTGTCTGTTTGCGCAATTAACATGTCTCCAAACGGCCCGGCGTGGATCCCAAAAAGAATCTCCAAACCTCGGCCCTGTTCCTTAAATTCTCCAGGCGTCATGGCATGCACACAGATAAACTGCTCGTGCAATCGCGAGGCGCTGCTCAGCCCCAGGTCCAATGAGGCCTGCATAACACTTCGGGAACACGCTAATAACCATTTGCCATGTTCTACGGTTAAAAATTCCAGATAGCGTTTAGGGCTGATACCCGCCCACTGGCGAAACAAGCGTTGAAAATGATAAGGGCTGAGTCCCACGTGAGCGGCAATTGTGTCCAGGCCTGGCTGGTTATTAACGTTTTGGCGTATGTAACGTATGGCCTGCTCTACGCGATGGTAATCCTTGATCATGGTCTATGGCGCCTCGGGAAAAATTGAGTCAAGGAGATATTAAAACACTGCGATGCAATCCGCGACCACCCGATTCTTGCGGTTGTTTGCTATGCTAGGGTTCTACAGCGTTTCAACCCACTATCGGGATGTGAATTTATCATGAGATTGCGCATTATTATCAATGACAAGGAGTGTACCAGTCCAATCGTAAAATTCGCGCTGGCTGCGGCGGCACTGATCGGCACCATTGCCGTTGCGACCCTGATTATCTTTGTGCTTTTGCCGATAATTGGTGTTTCTGTGACCGTCGTTTTAGGTTTGTTTATCGCGATTACGCTTGGCGTATTCGCCGCTGCGGTAGGATTGACTCTTGGGGGTGCGTTACTTGCGGCGCTTATTTCGTTGGTCGACTTCCTGGCGGATCGATTTGGCCGGCAGTAATTCCTGGCCTCGGACTTTGCTGTCACGCTAAGTTCTCATTAAAAATGTCGTTTTTTTCTTTCCTCAACCTCATGCCATTTTTGTTGGACACTATTTCCGGCTAACTGCCTGCCGCCTATCCACGAGCATCGCTTGGAACAGGGGCGTCAATTGACAATCTGGAACAAATGCGAAATACGGGCTTTTTGCAGGTTTTTCTCCACGATCAATCTCACTTTGCCTTTTTTCTTGGTGATTTTGTGATCCTGGTTGGATAATAAATTGATGACCAGGTCACCCGTGCCCATGGCTTTGTTGTCTTTGAAAGTCCAGTCTATGTTGGATATAAACACCTGCCTGTCCGTAGTCGTGTCGAACAGGTCCAGATAATCTCTGCGTAGCTCTTCCAGGCCGGACGGATTCGCTGTCCAGGTGCTGCTGGCAAACAACTCCATAATGCCCCTGATATCACCGGATTGGTAACTGTCCACATATTGAGTGATCACGTCTTGCAATTCGCCCTGGGTGGGATACTTTGGCCTGTCCTTGGCAGCAAATCCGCCAGTGGGTTTGTGAGCCTTACCGAGACTCGCCACTGCAAAAATACTGTCATCACTAATTTCGAAATCGGTAATACGCGTTACATTGTCTATTTTTCGCATGGCAATCATGACATTGGTGGTCACCGTTTTATATTCACCACTGGGTAACACTCGCACCGAAGTTCGCAACTTACCTTTGCCACGAGTTTCCCGAGAGCTTTTATTCCAGGAGAGTTCTCGAAACTCCACCCAGCGCTCATCGGAATGATCAAACAAACCGGAATACTGGGTTCGCAGTGATTTCAGAGTTAACGGGCGTTTTAGCTGGTTATCCTCGGCAAACAAACCGAGCATTTGTTGACTGCTGCCTTTTTCAAACGCGGACACATATTGGTCTATGACTTCTGTGATCTCCCGGCCACTAATGGTAGTTGCAGCCGCTTTCGTTTTGCTGTTCGCGGACTTTACCGATGGCTTTTTAGAGGCCGTTGTTGCCTTGCTTTTTACATTGGCGGCGGAGGTTGGGGCTTTAGCGGTTTTGGGGGCTTGTTTGGCCGAACCATTGCGGCTGTTTTTGCCGCGAACCGGCGCTTGGGGGGCGATCAGTTCATCCAAAGCCGCGAGATTGCGCGGTGGCTGGCGCACCATACCCAGGGATACGGCCAATTGCAGTAAAGCGCGGTGGCGGTTTTCAATCTCGATACTGCCGTCCCCGTCGTGCTGGCGGGCGAGTTCAAACTTGATTTGCTTTTTAAAGGATTCGACAAAGGGATCGAACCACTTGGTGTTTTTAAGCGTGTCTTTTTTATGTGCCGATAACATGATCCACTGCGTCGTAAATTCGTTAATATCGTGCGCCTCCCAAATCGGCTTTTCCATAAGCGCTTGCGCCAGTGGCTGAATATCTTTTTGAGTGACGGGCCTGGATTGCGTTTTCGTCAGAGGCGCTTGCTGCACAATAGCGGAGTTGGGGCCTGACTCAGTTGCCCGAAACGGCAGTGATAAACCGTTATAATAATTTACCGCCAGGGTGGCGAATATCCACAGGCTGCCCGCAAACGCCATCACCGATTTATAGCGGGATTTGAAAAAATGCACTATTCCTGTTTTCGGGAAAGTGATTTCACCGGCGGCCATTGATTGCGGATGGGATTGCGGATGCGCTTGTGGCCGGTAGTTCTGAGGTCGCAGGACAGGGGCAGATCGTTTTCGCATCGGCTTTTGTGACTGTGTTATCAGCGAATGCAAGTACACGAATTCCTTTTTTGAAATCCGTCCCTCGGAATAATGTTTTAACAACGTATCTAGATCGATGCTTGGCATGGAACCCCCCGGAAATGCCAGTGGTGATGTTTAGCCAATGAAGCCGTGTGTGCCGCAATATGTAAGCACAGCGCAAAACCTGCTACTGTGACAAGACTGCAAACGCAAGGCAACAATGCCATCAACTGAAAGCCATAAATTGCAAATGCCCGTATAAATGAACAACCACCGATAACAAATTATTCCCTTGTAAACTCAACCTTCCCGGCAGGTGAGCACGAGTTCATCATAATACTCGTCACGCAGCGGGCGCTGCAAAAAGATTTTGCTATTCGTGGTGGAAAATAATCGACACTTGGACAAACAAAGCCGATATTTTTTTACAATATCGCTACCAACGATATTGTTATCACAATCAGCGCTAGCCAAAAATTTCCACTGTGACTGTATTTCCCCATGGTAGGCCGATACGTCATTGGACAGCGAAACCGTGAAGCATGCCTATATACACCCTAATTATTCGCTGGAATTCAAATTATAAACGCCCGGTATAATGGGTATTTTCGCGCGATGGCGGATTGCACACGCCGTCGATCGCTTTTGTTTTTCGTTTTCGTATTGGGAGTAACCATCCCCTTGCAAGGTATTACCATCACGTAAATAACCTAAAAACGCCTGCATCCGAACAATAAACACCACGGATTTCATTGGAATCCCGCTATTACCGCGCTCAAAAAATGCCACTTGGACTGTAAAGATTTGCCGCCAACACACCGATAATTATTGAACCCAGACTTTATAATGGAATTGTATGCAACCCACTCCCTCTGTTCTTATTGTTGATGATGACGAGCATATTCTTGCTTTCCTCGAGGCGTGTATTGAGGCCGAAGGATATCCTGTGATCACCGCGCAACACGGCCAGGCAGCACTGCAAAAATTCAGCGAACCGGGGACCAGGATCGATGTTGTGCTGTCCGATGTGCTTATGCCAGAGCTGGATGGTTATGGCCTGTGCCAGCAAATGCGCGCGAATCCGGCCACCAACAGTGTGCCGGTACTATTTATTTCCTCGCAAACTGATTTGGAGGAAAAACTAAAAGGGTACGCCGTGGGAGGTGACGATTACATTACCAAACCCGTGCATCCGGAAGAGGTCATCGCAAAACTCAAGCATGTCACCGGCGCCAAGCTGCAACAGGCCGAGCTCAATCAACAGTTGGACGAATCCCGGCAAGTGGCCATGCAAGCCATGAGCTATTCCGGCTATCTGGGGCAGGTGCTGCAATTTATCCAGAATACGCAAGACATCCACTCCCTGGATCAACTTGCCAAACAGGTGTTACAAAGTCTTTCCGACTTCGGCCTGGTGGGTGTATTGCAAATGTATACGGAACAGGGCACGAAAACCTTTCAAGCCATCTCCCCTTTGGAAGTCCATGTTATGGAACTGGCGCGCAACCAAGGACGATTTTTTGATTTTGATCATCGCACTATCGTCAACCACAAAGACTTTTCCCTGTTGATCAAGAACATGCCTCTTAAAGACCCCGAGCGCTACGGCATAATCAAAGATGTGCTGGGTAATTTCGGCAACGCCGTGGAAGCGCGCAGCAATTACATTCTGTCTCACAGCGTCAGCGAATCCCGGGCTCAAGTGCTTAGCGCGGTGAATCAAGCGCTGCGGGAAATCGATGCCCGTTTTAAGGATGTGCAATACGCCAATATTGCCGCCATAGACACCTTGATCGACGACCTGGAGGAGGCCATGCTCACGCTGGGATTGACTGAAGGCCAGGAGGAGCAAATCCGCAGCGTCGCCCAGCAATGCTTGGGCCGCACCAATACTATTTTTGATGAAAGCATGGATTTAAAAACCAAGTTCGACCGCATCAAACAAACTCTTTCCGATCATTTGCAGTGACCGGCATGGACTGTGCACACCCATACCGCAACAAATGCCTTAACGCTTTCTTTGCGGTAAGGGTGTGCGAAGTTGGCAAAATACCTTTGGTTTTCCTATGCTTTTGTAAGCCAGATTGCTGACAAGACGAAGCCCTTGCAACCCCAGACAAGGGGCATGAATGGCCAACAAACAGGATTGCGCATAACCCCGGCCGAACACCCATCCATTTCGATGGTAGCCCAATCAAGGCAATCGTTTCGTAGTACTCTGAAAATCCATCGCTCGTTGACACGACAATGAAGATACGCACCAGGATTATCGCCGCCGCATTGCTGGCTACAGGCTTAGTCAGTTTGCTGCATTCGATGTATTTCATCCATAAACAACGCACAGCGGCATTTGCGGACCTGCACTCGAGCATCGAACAAACCAATCAACTGCTGAAGGTCGCCCTTGCGGAGCCATTGCACACTGGAGACAGTGCGCAACTCAATTTGGTGCTGGATTCTTTGTTACGCGGCAATCCCAGCCTGGTGGAAATCCACGTAACCCAGTTTGACGGTGATATTGATATAAGCCGAAAACGCGCCATTGCCACCAAACTCGGCGAGCGGTTGTCGAGTTCCGTGATAATCCCCTGGAATTCACGCCAGCTCGGCGAAATCCGTACCGTCCACACAACCGCCCACCTCGAAAAACAACTGCTTCAATCGCGCGATGAAATCCTGTTAATTTCCGCTATCCTGATTGGCGGCCTATTGACAATCATCTATATCACCGGACAGAGCATCACCCGTCCAATCAACCGGCTGGCCGCCGCAGCCAGAGCCATCGCTGATGGCAATCTGAACCAGGAGATTGTCACGCAAGGCAAAGACGAACTGGCATTGTTGGGCCACAGTTTTGTGCGTATGCGTAACGCCATTGAAGAGAAAATAGCGGATCTGGCCGAAAACAACCATCGTCTTAGGGATGAAATCGCCCAGCGCCGAGACGCCGAACAGCAACGTGACCGGCTGGTATCCATTTTAGAAGCCACTCCCGACCTGGTCGGCATGGCCGATCAAAATGGCGAGGCGATCTACCTCAATCGATCCGGCATGGCCATGACTGGATATGACGAAAAACAATTCGGCCAAATGCACATGGGGGATTTCCATCCTCAATGGGCAAGAGACTTGTTACAAAACACGGCCGTTCCCAAAGCCATACAAACCGGTTTCTGGTCCGGTGAAACGGCCTTGCTGAATAAAAACGGTAAGGAATTTCCTATATCGCAGGTATTGCTCAGCCACAAAGACGTGCAGGGCAACTTATTGTATTTTTCCACCATCGCCCGCGACATCAGCGAACAGCGCCGCGCTGAACACAAACTACGCGCCAGTGAAGCATCCCTAAAAGACGCCCAGCGGCTGGCTCACATTGGCAGTTGGGAACTGAACCTGGTTGATAACCATCTTCAGTGGTCCGATGAAATTTACCGGATTTTTGAAATCAATCCTGAAGAATTCGACGCTTCATACGAGGCTTTCGTCAACACCATTCACCCGGAAGACCGGGATCAAGTTGACAAGGCTTATCGCAACTCAGTGGCCAACCGAACCTATTACGAAATCGATCACCGTTTGCTGTTACCCGATGGACGTATTAAATTTGTGCGCGAGCGAGGCCAGACTTTTTACGACGGCGATCGACCCACGCGATCGTTTGGCACCGTGCAAGACATTACCGAACGCAAACAGGCGGAAACCGCCTTACGCGACAGCGAAGTACGGCTGAACAATGTGTTGTCGGTAATCGGCGAAGGCATTTGGGATTGGGACCTTACCACTGATATGGTTCGACACAATATCAAGTGGTGTCAGATGCTGGCGCTGGATGAAGACTATGTTGAACACCCCGTGGAAACGTTCGTCAACTTAATTCACGAAGACGACCGCGAGGAAGTGATGCGCCGCATCCAGTGTTGTCTCGATGGAAAAACACCTTATCACAGTGAGCATCGCCTGCGCCGGGCGGATGGCCAAGTCATTTGGGTAAAAGACCGTGGCGATGCAGTAGAACGAGATGCACAAGGGCGAGTGACCCGCATGCTGGGCAGTTTCACTGACATATCCGAACACAAACAAGCGAACGAAGATCTTAAGCAATTTAAAATCACCTTGGACAACACCCTGGATTGTGTTTTTATGTTTGATCCTGACACCCTGGTTTTCAATTATTTAAATCGCGGCGCACTGGATCAAGTGGGTTATAGTCCGGCGGAATTGCTGAGCATGACCCCCGTGGATATCAAGCCCGAAATTGATGAGGCGCAGTTTCGCGCCATGGTGCAACCGTTGCTGCGCGGAGAACAAAAAGCCCTGACGTTCGAAACCTTACATCGTCACAAAGACGGTCACGATATTCCGGTTGAAATCGTGTTGCAGTATTCCCCCCAGGTCCAACCACCGCGTTTTATCGCCGTCGTACGCGATGTGTCCGAGCGAAAACAAGCCGAACTGGCATTACTGGATTCCAATATGCAATTGGAGCAGCGCAGTCACATGCTGGAAATTGTCAACACACTGGCCCAGCGTTTACACACCACCTTGGATGTTGACGCCATTGCCGAAGCCGCTGTGCAAGGGCTCTACGCTTATACAAAAGCGCCTTATATAGCTTTTTATCAAAATGAACCCACTAGGGATGGCTTAACGCTTCGAGCCTCCCATGGCATCTCTCACGACGATATTCGCAATACCACTGAACTGGTCGACTACAAACCGCTGGAACAGAGCATGGTGGGCACCGCGTTACAGCAACGCAAAATGCTGACAAACACCGACATTCACAACGAAGAGCGGCTCAATCCAAGATCAAAAACGCAGTTTTTACAATCCGGACTGCAACGCATAATCACTTTGCCATTGTTTCACCGAGACGAAGACTTAGGCGCCATTGAGATCTTGTTTGCCGATACCACCGCCTTCACCGCGCTGGAGCTGGATACTTATCGCGCTATTGGTCAGGCCGTGTCTCTGGCGTTGGTCAACGCCGTGCACCGCGATCAATTAGAAGACCGGGTGGAACAACGCACCGCGCAATTGGCGGCGGCCAAGGAAGAGGCGGAGCGCGCCAACCGGACCAAGTCTGAATTCCTCTCTCGCATGAGCCATGAGTTACGCACGCCGTTGAACGCCATTATCGGTTTTTCTCAGCTGCTGGAGAATGAACAGAAGTTAACCCAATATCAGGCGGACTATGTGCAGGAGATTCTACGCGCCGGGCGTCACTTGCTGGAGCTGATTAACGACGTATTGGATTTAGCGCGTATCGAAGCCGGCAAACTCACCGTAAGCAATGAATCCGTGCCAGTTCAACCGGTGATCGAAGACTGCCTGACTCTGATCAAACCCTTGGCCGAATATCGCAACGTGCAGATTGCCAAAAGCGATGCACGATGTAGCTTAAATGTACTGGCCGACAGCACCAGACTCAAACAGGTGCTTCTCAACTTGCTCTCTAACGCAGTCAAGTACAACCAAGAGCACGGTCTGGTCACCGTCGTGTGCAGAAACACAGACGATGGCGAGCATATTCAAATCCGTATTACCGACACCGGTCCCGGGCTCAGTACCGAACAACAAGGCCGGCTGTTTAAATCCTTCGAACGCCTGGATGCGGACAAGAGCGCCGTAGAAGGTACCGGCATTGGCCTTGCGTTAAGCAGACGCCTGACAGAACTCATGCACGGCGACATAGGCGTAGAAAGCAAACCCGGCGAAGGCAGCACATTTTGGATTCAATTACCGGTTGCGAAAACGCAAGCAAGCGACGGGGAACCAGCCATCCAGTTGCACACTGCCGCTCCATTATCCGTGGCGCGTGATATCACAACCCAAGCCAACGCTCAGCACCACCAATGGGAAGTGCTCTGCATCGAAGACAATGCGGCCAACCAGCGACTCATCGAACGCATACTGGCCTGCCGGCAAGATATTCGTTTGCTCAGCGCCACCACCCCAAAAGTCGGACTGGACATAGCGCAGAACCAATTGCCGGCACTGATTTTGTTGGATATTAATCTACCGGACATGGACGGTTACGCGGTAATGGAGTGCCTGCGCACCAGCGATGCGACCCGGCACATACCGGTTGTAGCCATCAGCGCCAACGCCATGCCCAAAGACCTGGCGCGGGGCAACCTGGCAGGATTCCATGACTACCTCACCAAACCACTGGATGTGAAAAAACTGTTGCAAGTGGTAAATGATATTATTGAACCATTGTCCGGTGTACAACTAGCGGGTGGAAAATCCGCGTCGTAAGGATTTTGTCCCTGGAATTCGCAGCTAGTGTAGTAGCTTATACTAGCAACTAGGCTCACTACTCATAGCCAACCCCCGCTACTTCGGCGTTCCAACAAGGATAAGGTTTATCTTTAAAATGCCATTTCACTTTTTCCTGCCGGCCTCACTATTGGCCACTCATTCCAACGCCATCGATGTGCGCGCCGCAGTCTGGACAACGGCTATCGTCAATACGATTGCGAATCACAGTAAATCCATAGCGTTCAATCAATAACGACTGGCATTGATAACAATACGTATTCTCACCGCCTTCGCCGGGAATATTGCCTTCATAGACATAGCGCAACCCCGCGTTTAAACCGATTTCTCGGGCGCGGCGCAAGGTCGCCGCATTGGTGGGCGGGTGGTTCCACATTTTATAGGCGGGATAATACGCCGATACATGCCAGGGAATTGCTACGCTCAACGAGGCAATATGTTCAGCGATTTGGGTCAGTTCTTCATCGGAATCGTTCACACCCGGAATCACCATCGTGGTAAGTTCCAGCCATACTCCCAGCTCGTGATATCGCTGAATGGCGTCAAGAATGGGTTGCAGGCGAGCCCGGCTGATACGCCGATAGCTTTCCTCTTTGAAAAACTTAAAATCGATATTGGCCGCATCCAACACCGTGCATAACTGGCGCTGCGGCGCCTCACTGATAAAACCGTTGCTGATGAAATTATTTTTAAGTCCTTGCCGGCGGGCAAGCACGGCGGTTTCGTACGCCAGTTCAAAAAATATCGTTGGCTCGGTAAACGTGTAAGAGATGGACAAACAACCGGTTTTCTGCGCGGCCGCGACGATCATCACCGGGGTCACTGATTCCCCGGGAACGTGTTGTTCCATATTGAGCAGCTGCGGACAAATAGGCTGTGGAGCCTCTTCGCTGGCGGTAATGTGTTTGGGCAAATGGTCTTTCGGCCATTGGGAGATATTCCAGTTCTGGCAAAAACTGCAACGCAAATTACACCCGACGGTGGAAATGGAATAAGCGAATGAACCGGGATAGAAATGAAACAGCGGTTTTTTTTCGATGGGATTGACTTCGCGGGCGATGACTTTGTCATACACCAGGGTATAGAGTTTACCACCGTGATTGTAACGCACCCCGCAAGCACCACGAGCCCCGTCTGGAATGTGACAATCGTGCGGACACAGCGTACACCACACTTTGCCATTGGCAAGCGGTTCGTAATAACTCGCTTCGCGCACAGCCGTCACCGTCTGGATTTAACCCGTGGCAACAGGCTCATCAACCCACCACATGGTGTTTGCCTTCCACTTTCACCGTACTGGCCTGTGGGCCTTTGTCACCGCGCTCTTCGTGAAAACGAACTTCGGCACCCTCTTGTAAATTATCAAACTCTGCATTCAACACGCTGTTGCGATTAAAGTAGATTTCCCGGTTGTCCATAGTCACGATCACACCGTAGTCTTCGGCGGGAATCAAGCGCACAATGCGGCCATGAGATTCGGGTTCATGGTGTTTTACCTGTTGCTGGCGCTTGGCATTGTAATCCTGCAACTGGCGGGTAGCGGCTTGAAACGCATCGCGTACCGCCACATAAACGTCTTCATGGGCATGATGCTCAGTCGGAGCCCGGCTTACCACCAGCTCTTCGCCCGGCACCGTAATGTCGATGCCCACGTGAAACAAATTGCCCTGATGATGGTGTTTATGCAATGCCTCCACGATCACCCGGCACGACATGATGTCACTGCAAAACTGGTCCAGCTTTGCCGCCTTGTCGCGAATATCAGCTTCCACTGCCTCGGAAGCATCCATGTTGCGAAAAGTCACTTGTAATGGCAGTTTCATGGCAAGGTTCTCCAAATAAAAAGGTTAGCCAAAATATACTACCGACTTATCCCCTATGAATTTGACCAAGCGCAATTACTCTCGGGTTAATCCCGGTTAAATAAACCCAAACAGGGAAACCATAAAGGACTAGCCGGAAATGCCCATTCACAATGCCGACATCGCGGCCATATTTGAAGAAATCGCGGATTTGCTGGAAATCGACAATGCCAATCCGTTTCGCATTCGCGCCTACCGCAATGCCGCCAGAGCGATGCAAACACTTGGCAGGGATGCCCGCGACTTGGTAGAGCAAGGTGAAGACCTTAGTGAATTGCCCGGAATTGGGAAAGAACTGGCAGCCAAAATTGCCGAAATTGTGCATACCGGCCACTGCCAGGCATTGGAGAAATTACGTAAACAAACCGCCCCGGGGCTCCCGGATTTGCTAAAAATCCCCGGCCTGGGACCCAAACGGGTGCGGGCTCTATACCATGATCTGGATATTCACAGCGCGGAGCAGCTGCTGCGAGCCGCACACGACCATCGCCTGCAGGAGCTGCCGGGATTTGGACCCAAAACCGAAGCGAATATTCTGGAAAACCTGCAATCCCATGTTACCCACGAGCAACGCTTGAAACTGGCCGTCGCCGCGCAATACGCCGACACCCTGGTCGACTACCTGCATAAGATGAAATCCGTAAATAAAATCGTGATCGCCGGCAGTTACCGGCGCTGCAAGGAAACCGTGGGCGACCTGGATATCCTGGTGACGGCGAAAGCGGGCGGACCAGTCATGAAACACCTCGCTGAATATGATGAAATCGCCCAGGTGGTATCCAAAGGCACCACTCGCGCCACCGTGGTCCTGCGCAACCAGTTGCAAGTGGATGTGCGGGTGGTGGAACCGGTGAGTTTCGGCGCGGCCTTGCACTATTTCACAGGCTCCAAAGCCCACAACATCGCCATACGCCGTCGAGCGCAAAAACGCGGTTTAAAAATCAATGAATACGGTGTGTTCAAAGGCGACAAACGCATGGCCGGGGACACCGAAGAGTCGGTGTACAAAGCGGTGGGGTTGCCCTGGATTGCCCCGGAACTGCGCGAGGACCGGGGAGAAATCGAAGCGGCGGAAAATAAACGTTTGCCCAAGCTGGTGGAACTCGAAGACATTCGCGGCGACTTGCACGCCCACACCCGCGCCACCGACGGTAACAACACCTTGGAGGAAATCGCGAAAGCCGCCCAGGACAGAGGCTGGTCCTACGTAGCCATTACCGAGCACTCCAAACGGCTGACCATAGCCCATGGCCTGGATAAAAAACGCCTGCTGAAACAAATCGAACAAATCGACCACCTCAATGATAAATCAAGCGGCATTACTGTTCTTAAAGGCATAGAAGTGGATATTCTTGAAGATGGCAAGCTGGACTTGCCGGACGACGTATTGGCGAAACTGGACCTGGTCATCGGCGCCGTGCACAGCAAGTTCCATCTTTCCCGCGCTAAACAAACCGAGCGCATTTTAAAAGCCATGGACCATCCGCACTTCACGCTGCTGGCCCACCCCACAGGCCGGCTGATCCAACAGCGTGAACCTTACGATGTCGATATGGGACGCATCATCCATCAGGCCAGCCAGCGCGGTTGTTACCTGGAACTCAACTGCCATCCCGAGCGCCTGGATTTGCTGGACACTTATTGCCAGATGGCCAAGGAAGCCGGCGTGCTGGTGAGCATCAATTCCGATGCGCATTCCCTTGCGGATTTTGAAAATCTAAAATACGGCATAGGCCAAGCCCGCCGTGGCTGGCTGGAAGCCAAAGACGTACTCAACACACGCACACTGACTCAGTTGCAGCGATTACTGAAAAAAACGATGTAGGAGTGTAATCATTATAAACACAGTGTACGGCAAGAAACGAAATGCTATGGAAAGCTGTATAAATAAGAGCATTCGATTTTGGCCAGATTGATTCGCGGGGCTCCCATCACTTGAAGGTTTTGTCATTTCTAAAAACAGCGTTACCTAAAACTGTGGAAAAATAGATGTGGATCAATGTACAGATGCCACCTTTGAATTACTTTTGTGCAAAAGTATTGATCATTCCTGTTCCCGGGAAGACGCTAGAAAATGCGAGTTCACGCGCAAAAGGATTTACCAAGTGCCATGCGAATCAACGCCAGCAGATATCGAATCTATTTCGTAGTCGCTATTTTAGGATTGAGCAACATTGTATCGCTGGCGTCAGCAGCAAACACGTGGCAAATAACCGGTTGGGTATTACAACAGGATACCGATAGACCGCTAGCCGGAATCGAAATCCGATTTATCGGCCAAGAAAAATTCCAGGCGACTACCAATGAGCAAGGTTTTTTTCAAATTCCTAATTTGGAACCGGGCCACTATCGCCTGCAGGTCACCGGTGAAGGCTATCAACATATTGAAACCGAACCCATTGAGGTAGGCCCTGGAGCTCAAAGCACGGATATTCTACTTCATCTTTCAACGCTATTGACCTTGCCGCAAATGCAAGTGGAGGCGGCTCAGCCACCACAGACTTCCATAAGCCATACCACAATGACCGGGCAGGAACTGGAACAAATGCCCGGTGCCGCTGGCGATCCTTTTGCGGCACTGCGTGTGCTACCGGGAATTACCACGGCCAATGATGCGTCCGCGACCATTGCGGTTCGAGGTTCCGGGCCGCAAGACAACTTAGCGTATGTTGATTTTTTGGAAGTTGGTTATCTTTTTCATGACTTTCTTCTGACCAGCGTATTGCGCAGTGATCTTATTGAGACTTTTGATTTATATGCGTCGGCTTACGGGCCGGAATATGGCAATGTATTGGGTGCGGTTATCGACGTCAAACAAAGAGATCCGCGAGCGGACAGGCTTGGAAGCGCAGTGAATATTAGTATTATCGGCGCGGATGCATTGGTTGAAGGTCCGGTAACAGAAAATTCATCGTTCTATTTGGCGGCCAGACGCAGCTATATCGATCTTATTCTTCCTGCGGATACGTTTAGTTCAGACGATGTCGAGATAACTGAACTCCCTGTGTTTAGCGACTACCAGGCCAAATATCTCTGGCGCGCCAATCCTTATAATACCGTTAGCTTGCAATTCAACGGAGCAAGTGACAGTGTCAAAGCCTATTTTCCGGAGGATTCCGAAGAAGTGCAAAAGGAGCCCGATTTGTTGGGAGAGTTGCGCGCAAATCGCAATTTTCACAGCCAGGGTATGGTCTGGACGTCCGATATTAACGAGCAATGGTCAAACAGATTCGCCATGGGGCATCTCTTACAAGAAATTGAATTCGCCATTGGCGATACCGGTGAGTCGGTGGCCGCCAAAGTTAACTACAAAATAGACAATACCTATTTTCGAGAAGAGTTAACATGGATTCCTGCGGCACCGCATCAGTTTACAACTGGCACGGGAATAAGCCGGCTTCATATCAGTTTGGATCTTAACGCTAAGGATCCAGGTTGCACCGAATTTGATGTGGACTGCGACGTCAATGACGCCGAACGGAAAATATTAAAGGATTCCTTTGATCTCCTCGGTTGGTACGCGTATTTAAAAGACCAATGGCGTATTGTCCCCGACTTCACCTTGAGCTTAGGAGCGCGTTTTTCGGGCGAAGATTACCTGGATGAAACCTATACCGAACCGCGCCTGGGTGCTGAATGGCGACTAACGAACACCACTATTGTGACGGCGGGATGGGGTAAATACCATCAATTTCCGGATGGCGGGCAAGTTATAGAAGAGTTTGGCAACCCTGAACTTGCCAATCTTAAGGCAACACACAATGTTCTGGGTGTTGAACACTTCATCAACGAGTCATGGAACTGGAAAATGGAAGGTTACTATAAAACCTTCGACGACCTTGTGGTATCAACAGATGGTGACCCGTCCTATCTCAACGAGGGCTCCGGCAAAGCGTATGGGCTAGAACTGCTGTTGAGGAAAAATCCGATAAAAAATGTTTCGGGTTGGTTGTCGCTGACGTTATCCCATAGTGAACGCACCAATGATCTCACTAACGAGACCTTTCTGTATGATCTTGATCG
>JAJDNG010000096.1 GCA_022340845.1 Gammaproteobacteria bacterium
ATTCCGGCGATATTTACTGGACTGTCAGTGGCGGTGTTAAACTTCCCAAAGATTTTGGTATTGACTTAAATCTTGGATATTACACTTATAACGACGACGACAACGATAAACTTGTTTTACCTGACCCAAGCGCAAAAACAACTACAACGTCTGAAATGCGCCATGTAAATGTCTCGCTAACACACCCCATAGGTGATACCGGCGCGGATATGGCAATTACTTATATTTTTGCTGGTAAAGATCGTTTCGAACAGAAATACACCAACTCTATGGTAATGAGCGCAACCTGGGGATTCGATATTTAATGATCCTCGCTCCGCGACTAATAAAGGGTGCTATTTAGCACCCTTTATTTCTATCACAGACAACATTAGTTTCTCAGCAACTAAATCGGGGGGATACCTCAATGAAAAAAGTTATCTGTAAAATAAGCAAAATAGTCACAATCACGGCATTCAGCATTACTCTTAGTGCTGTTGCTCACGCTGCCGATACCATCAAAGTCGGAGTGTTACATTCACTCTCCGGCACCATGGCCATCAGTGAAACCACATTGAAAGACACTGTGTTAATGCTCGTCGACGAGCAAAACAAAAAAGGCGGTTTATTGGGTAAAAAACTGGAAGCGGTGGTTGTCGATCCCGCATCCAATTGGCCATTGTTTGCGGAAAAAACCCGCGAGCTGATCGAAAAAGATAAAGTCGACGTGATCTTCGGCTGCTGGACGTCCGTTTCGCGCAAATCCGTATTGCCGGTGATCGAAGAATTGAATGGCCTGCTATTCTACCCGGTGCAATACGAAGGGGAAGAATCTTCGAAAAACGTTTTCTACACCGGTGCCGCGCCTAACCAACAAGCCATTCCCGCGGTGGATTATTTAATGAAGGATCTGGAAGTCAAACGCTGGGTGTTGGCGGGCACGGACTATGTGTATCCTCGTACCACTAACAAAATCCTGGAAGCGTATTTAAAAGCCAAAGGCGTGAAAGAAAGCGACATCATGATCAACTACACGCCGTTTGGCCATTCCGACTGGCAGAGCATTGTATCCGACATTAAGAAATTCGGCTCCGCCGGCAAGAAAACTGCGGTAGTCTCCACCATTAACGGTGACGCTAACGTGCCTTTCTACAAGGAACTGGGCAACCAGGGTATTTCTTCAGAAGACATTCCCGTGGTGGCATTCTCGGTGGGCGAAGAAGAACTTTCCGGGATTGACACCAAACCCTTGGTGGGCCACCTGGCCGCCTGGAACTACTTCATGAGCGTGGACGATCCTAAAAATGCAGAATTCATCAAAAAATGGCATGCGTTTATCAAAGACAAAAAACGCGTTACCAACGATCCCATGGAAGCCCACTACATCGGGTTTAACATGTGGGTAAAAGCTGTGGAGAAGGCCAAAACCACCGATGTGGATAAAGTGGAACAAGCCATGATCGGTATCGAAGCGCCCAATCTCACCGGTGGCATGGCAAAAATGCTCAAAAATCACCACTTGACCAAACCCGTATTAATTGGTGAAATCCAGGACGACGGTCAGTTTGCCGTGGTATGGCAAACCGATGGCTTGGTTCCCGGTGATGCCTGGTCTGACTTTCTGCCTGGCAGCAAAGACATCATCTCCGACTGGACCGCGCCCATTAAGTGCGGTAACTACAACACCAAAACCAAGAAATGCTCCGGTCAGAACTACTAAGCTGTTGTCACAAACAAAAATTGTCAGTAAATAATGTAAGTTAATAACAAGTGTGCGCGGTTATATCATGCCGCGCACTATAAGAACCCCAGCTTAGCCTGGGGGTTCCTTTTCCCGCTGAATCATAGTTATCAATGTTTATGAGAACCGCAATGGCACTCACACGCAGTAATGTCAAAGACAGAGGGCTAATTACACAGCTCGTGTTTTTCGCGATTGGCATGGCTTTTTTTGCCAGCGTTTTTGCCGCTGATGAAACCGGCGTTGAAGAGCCAGTCGCCGCGTCAACAGAACCGTCTTTTGAACAAGCCGTGCAATTGTTGGACGTCTCCAATTTCAAGGAAAAGCTGGCCGCCGTCGAAACCTTGGCCGGCATAGATCATCCACAAACCCTACCATTACTAAAAGCATTACTGGACAACGATGTATATCGGCGTAAAAACGACGACCGTATTGTCATCGCCACAAGAGCGGAAGATGTTTACCAGCTTACGGACGCCACTACCGGCGAGGCCTTAGGCACCGCGGAGAAAAGCACACTTAAAAAAATTGTAGTCAATAATAAAATGCGCAGCCTGTTGAGCGAGGCCATCGCCCGGATTAATTTGACCAGCAAAGAGGCTGGAATTCGCCTGCTCGCGGTCCAGAACATGTTGAGTGATATGGACGAGAAAACCGCCACACTCATGCGCGAACTTCTGGACAAAGAAACTAATACAAAAGTCAAAGCCATGATGCAAACGGCCATCGCGATTGTCGATGTCAACAGCGACGAAAAATTCACCCGCATCAGCGCCATACAATCCTTAAGCAACAGCATAGAACCCGAGGCGAAAAACGTCTTGACCCAGTTGCTGGCGAAAAACCCTGAAGATGAATTCATCGAAGCGGACGCCGATGTCCGGGCCGCCGCCAAAAGCGCATTGAACAGTATTCAGTCCAGCCTGGATTTTTATCATTTCATCGAAACCACATTTTTCGGCTTAAGCCTGGGGTCAGTATTGTTATTGGCAGCCATAGGGCTGGCCATCACTTTTGGAGTGATGGGGGTGATTAATATGGCGCACGGTGAGTTGATTATGCTGGGCGCTTACACCACTTATGTCATCCAGCAGCTTATGCCAAATAATATTGGCATATCCGTATTGATCGCAATTCCAGCGGCGTTTATCGTCGCCGGCCTGGTGGGCATCGCCATTGAACGCGGCGTCATTCGCTTTTTGTACGGCAGACCGTTGGAAACTTTACTGGCCACCTTTGGTATCAGTTTGGTATTGCAACAACTGGTACGTTCCATTTTCTCTCCTTTGAACCGTTCGGTGGAAACCCCCGCCTGGATGAGCGGCACCTGGGAAATCAACAGTGCGCTGTCACTGACCTACAACCGGCTTTATATTGTTTTATTCAGCATCATTGTATTCTTCGCCCTGTTGTTGGTACTGAAAAAAACCGTACTGGGCTTGCAAGTGCGGGCCGTGGCGCAAAACCGCCCCATGGCCCGTGCCATGGGCGTGCGCTCCGAGTGGGTGGATGCGCTGACGTTTGGATTAGGTTCCGGTATCGCCGGTGTTGCGGGAGTGGCGTTGAGCCAGCTGACCAATGTGGGCCCCAACATGGGACAAGGTTATATTATTGATTCGTTTATGGTGGTGGTGTTTGGCGGTGTGGGCAACTTATGGGGCACATTTGTCGGCGCCATGTCACTCGGCGTGGTCAATAAATATCTGGAACCTTACTCAGGCGCCGTGATGGCCAAGATACTGGTATTGGTATTTATTATTTTGTTCATCCAGAAACGGCCACGGGGTCTATTCCCGCAAAAAGGCCGGGCGGCGGAGAATTAAGCCATGCAGCATAAAGGATTGTTATTGAATGTGCTGGCCAATGATCGTGGCGGGAAAATCTTTTTAGGCATACTGCTCGCCGTGGCGGTGGTGGTGCCTGTTTTCAACCTTGTCGTGCCGGATTCCTCCGCCTTGCACGTATCCACGTACACCGTGACTTTACTCGGCAAATATCTGGCTTTTGCGTTATTAGCCATCGCCCTGGATTTGGTATGGGGATACTGCGGTATCCTCAGCCTGGGTCACGGTGCGTTCTTTGCTTTGGGCGGCTACGCCATGGGCATGTATTTGATGCGGCAGATCGGCGAGCGCGGCGTGTACGGCAATCCTATCCTGCCTGACTTCATGGTGTTTTTAAACTGGCAGGAACTGCCCTGGTATTGGCATGGC
>JAJDNG010000229.1 GCA_022340845.1 Gammaproteobacteria bacterium
AACCCAGCCAGCCCTATCGTACGGTGTTTTTGTGCATGAACGATGTGGGGTATCGAAATTTAACCCAACTGGTATCGCTGAGTTATACCCAAGGCCAGCACAGTGGTATACCGATCATTCAACCTTCATGGTTGGACGGCAATACCGATGGACTCATCGCGCTATCCGGTGGCGTGCAGGGACCGGTGGGCCGGCTGTTGCTGGGCTCACACCGCAAAGCGGCCCACACTGAATTGCAAAAATGGTTGGCCTGGTTTCCGGAGCGTTTTTATCTAGAATTGCAACGCCTCGGCCGGGTCGAGGAAGATGAGTATATCCAGGCCGCCGTCGATTTGGCGTTGCAAACCGGTACACCTGTGGTTGCCACTAACGATGTGCAGTTTTTGAAGCAAGATGATTTTGACGCACACGAAGCGAGGGTGTGCATACACGATGGCCGCACCCTGGATGATCCCCGCAGGCCCAAACGCTATACCACCCAGCAATATTTGCGCAGCGTAGAAGAAATGCTGGAATTATTCCGCGATATTCCCGAAGCACTGGAAAACACCGTAGAAATCGCCAAGCGCTGTAATGTGGAACTTACACTGGGCAAAAATTTTCTACCCGATTTCCCCATCCCCCAGGGATTAAGTGAAGAAGAGTATTTTCGGCAACAAGCCAGTGAAGGGCTGGAAAGTCGCTTGCGGTTTTTATTTGATGAACAGTCCTCCGATTTTCCTCAAATACGACAGCGCTATTTTGAGCGATTGAATATCGAATTGGACGTGATCATCAAAATGGGATTTCCCG
Source organism: Gammaproteobacteria bacterium (assembly GCA_022340845.1). Taxonomy (GTDB): domain Bacteria; phylum Pseudomonadota; class Gammaproteobacteria; order SZUA-152; family SZUA-152; genus JAJDNG01. The sequence continues at coordinate 793 of JAJDNG010000229.1, forward strand.
GCTATTTCCTGATCGTGGCGGACTTCATTCGATGGGCGAAAAACAATGGCGTGCCGGTCGGCCCGGGCCGCGGTTCCGGGGCGGGATCTTTGGTGGCCTATGCACTGACCATTACCGATCTGGATCCACTTAAATATGAACTGCTGTTCGAACGGTTTTTAAATCCGGAACGGGTCTCTATGCCGGACTTCGATGTGGATTTTTGCATGGAAGGCCGGGACCGTGTTATTGACTATGTGGCACAACATTACGGCCGGGATAAAGTTTCGCAAATTATTACTTATGGTTCCATGGCGGCCAAGGCGGTGGTCCGGGATGTGGGCCGGGTCATGGCGCATCCCTATGGCTTTGTGGATCAAATTGCCAAATTAATACCTTTTGAAGTCGGTATGACTTTAGCAAAAGCGTTAGAGCAGGAAGAAGTACTGCGTGAACGCTATGAAAAAGAAGAGGATGTGCAATCCTTAATCGATATGGCCTTGTCCCTGGAGGGACTGGCCCGCAATGCCGGGAAGCATGCCGGCGGGGTGGTCATTGCGCCTTCCAAGCTTACCGATTTTGCGCCGCTGTACTGTGAACCGGGTGGTGCCGGCCTGGTTACGCAGTTCGACAAGGATGATGTGGAAGCCGTAGGTCTGGTCAAGTTCGATTTTCTGGGGCTGAGAACCCTGACTATTATCGATTGGGCGTTGCAGACCATTAACGGTGAACGGCAGCAGCATGGCGAACCACTCATTGATATCAACGCTATCCCTTTGGACGACGCGCCTACCTATACGTTGTTAAAAAATTGCGCCACCACGGCGGTGTTCCAGCTGGAATCCCGTGGTATGAAAGACTTGATCAAACGCCTGCAGCCAGACCGGTTCGAAGAAATTGTAGCGCTGGTGGCATTGTTCCGGCCGGGACCGCTGCAATCGGGCATGGTGGATGATTTCATCAACCGCAAGCACGGCAGGGCGAAAGTGGAATATCCCCACCCCGCGCTGGCGCCTATTTTACAACCGACATACGGAGTCATTCTCTACCAGGAACAAGTTATGCAAATTGCCCAAGAGTTGGCGGGCTATACGCTGGGGGGCGCGGATTTGTTACGTCGTGCCATGGGCAAGAAAAAGCCGGAGGAAATGGCCAAGCAGAGGGAGATTTTTACCTCAGGCGCTACCGAGCGGGGCGTCGCCGCTCAAACCGCCACCCACATTTTTGATTTAATGGAAAAGTTCGCTGGATATGGATTTAATAAATCTCACTCGGCGGCTTATGCGTTGGTTTCCTACCAAACCGCGTGGCTGAAAACCCATTTCCCGGCGGCATTTATGGCGGCGGTACTGTCGGCGGACATGGACAATACCGATAAAGTGGTCACGTTGATTGAAGAATGCAGGGCCATGGACCTGGCGGTGGTGCCCCCCAACGTCAACTGTTGCGAGTACCGGTTTACCGTTAAAGATGACGCCACCATTTTCTATGGATTGGGTGCCATCAAAGGCGTGGGCGAGGGGGCCATTGAAAGCATCCGGGAAAATCAAGTCGCGAATGGTAATTTCAAAGACTTGTTCGATTTTTGCCAGCGGGTGGAATTGAAAAAACTCAATCGCCGCACTCTGGAGGCCTTGATCCGCGCCGGTGCGATGGATGCATTGGGGCCCAACCGGGCTACGTTAATGGCCAATTTGACCACCGCATTGCAACAGGCCGAACAACATATCCGCGACAGCGCGGCCGGGCAAAGCGATTTGTTTGGCATTGGCCAGGCAGTGGAGGTCAAGAGCGCCGATTACGACCCAGTGGACGAATGGGACGATGAGACCCGGCTCACGGGCGAAAAAGAAACCCTGGGTTTGTATCTTACCGGTCATCCCATTGATCGTTACGCCGACGAACTCAAAGACATTATTTCCTCGAAAATCGCGGATTTAAACCCCACTTCCAACCAAACCATTATCGTCGCCGGATTAATCGTGGCCATACGCACCATGAACACCCGCCGCGGTGACAAAATGGCGTTCGTGACCATCGACGATCGCAGCGGTCGGGTGGAATTGGCGGTGTTTTCAGAACCTTTTGCGCAATACCGGGACTTGCTGGCGAAAGACCGTCTGGTGATTGTGGAAGGGGAAGTCAGTGTGGATGATTACAGCGGTGGGGTAAAAATGAGTGTCCAAAAACTCTATGATATCAACCGTGCCCGGGAAATTTTTGCCAAAAGATTGCGATTGATCGTGAATCACACCGAAGCGAGCAATGGCTTCGCCGGGTCGCTTTTGCAAGTACTGGACCCCTACAAACAAGGCCATTGCCCCGTATTCATTGACTATAAAGGGAAAAGTGCCACGGCCAGGCTCAGACTGGGAAGAGAGTGGCAGGTTCATCCCACTGATGAACTCATTCACCGATTACACGAGCTTGCGGGTGAAGATTGGGTCAAAGTGGAGTATTCCTAATCCGGATTGCGCACGGTGCGTGTGCGGCATCTTTGGATAGTTGAGAGATAGGGTATACACAGATCCGCACATAACCGCGTGCCGAAATCAAATTTTATTACGGAATCGCCGGTAAATTTGTTAACATTGCGAGTCCAATAAACATCTGGTAACAGGGCATAATGAATTTAAATTTTCTTGATTTTGAACAACCCATCGCTGAACTCGAAGCCAAGATAGAAGAATTGCGATACGTGGGTGATGACACCGAGGTTAATATCTCAGAAGAGATCAGCCGCCTGCAGGAAAAAAGCAAAGCTTTAACCGAATCCATTTTCGCGAATTTGAACGCCTGGCAGATTTCCCAGCTGGCCCGCCATCCGCAACGACCTTATACCTTCGATTACGTAAATCACATATTCACGGATTTTTATGAGTTGCATGGTGATCGCACCTTCGCCGACGACAATGCTATTGTCGGCGGTATCGCACGTTTGGAAAGCAAACCCGTGATGATTATCGGCCAGCAAAAAGGTCGCGACACCACCGAAAAAATCCGCCGCAATTTCGGCATGCCACGACCGGAAGGCTACCGCAAAGCGATGCGCTTAATGGAATTGGCCGAACGATTTAAACTTCCACTGCTGACCTTTATCGACACACCCGGCGCCTATCCCGGTATCGACGCCGAAGAGCGCGGCCAGAGTGAGGCTATTGCCCGTAATCTATTGGTCATGTCTCAGTTGAAAACACCGATTATTTGCACCGTGATCGGCGAAGGCGGCTCGGGAGGCGCGTTAGCCATTGGTGTGGGCGACCGCTTGATGATGCTGCAATACAGCACCTATTCCGTCATATCTCCTGAAGGATGTTCATCCATATTGTGGAAAAGCGCGGACAATGCTGCCGAAGCGGCTGAAGCCATGGGTATCACTTCCAAACGCTTAAAGGAACTGGGACTGGTGGATCAAATCGTACCTGAACCTCTAGGCGGCGCCCACCGCGACGTGAAATCCATGGCGCTGAATCTGAAAAATGCCTTACTGGAAAACCTGGAATATCTCGAAGGCATGCCATTGGATAAACTACTGGACCAGCGCTATCAACGGCACATGAATTTCGGTAATTATAACGAGACCTAATTGCTATTGGTGTTTACAAGCGATGTAAGCAACCGCTAATGTCAGCGATGACGCCACTTGAACAGCAATTATTAGCCGAAATCCAACATCGGCAAAACCAGGTTTCCACACCCATACAGCGGTATTGGATTGCTTACAGCGGTGGGGTAGATTCCCATGTGTTGCTATTTGCGTTGTCACGCATCCGAATGCAATTGAATTCAAGCGAAATACTTGCGGTACATATCGATCACCAGTTGTCCCCGTTATCTCCCCAATGGTCGGCCCATTGCAGGCAGGTTTGCCTCGAATTGCAGATTCCCTATCAGTGCCTCGTCGTGGATGCCAAAGCGGTCAGCGGAGAAAGCCCGGAAGCCAAAGCCAGGCAAGTTCGTTATGAAGCATTTACCGCTTTGTTAAAAACCGGCGATTGTTTGCTGACTGCCCACCATCAGGACGACCAGGCTGAAACCTTACTATTGCAGTTGCTGCGGGGCGCTGGCCCGCGTGGCTTGGCAGCCATGCCGGGACACAATCCGTTCGCGAAAGGAAATTTATGCCGGCCGCTACTGAATGTAAGCCGCGAGCAGATTCTGCAATACGCGCGTCAACATCAGTTGCAATGGATAGATGACATCAGCAACGACGATCCGGTGTTTGACCGCAATTTCCTGCGTTTACATGTCATTCCATTATTGAAGCAACGCTGGCCTGCCATGTCCAAAACCCTATCCCGCTCGGCGCAATTGTGCGCCGATACCATCGGAATGATCGATGCTGTCGCCAGCGAAGATTTGCGCAACCTTGTCGATACCAGCAGTGAACGGCTATCCATAAGCCGATTGCAGACCTTGAGTCGTGAACGGCAGCATAATGCAGTCAGAGCCTGGCTGGCTCAATTGCGTTTGGCGTGTCCTTCACAAAAAACGTTGCACCACATCTGGAGTCAAGTCATTGATACTCTGCCTGAATCCGCGCCGCGGTTACAATGGCCCGGCGCGGAAATCCGCCGTTACCGGGATCATTTATACGCCATGCCCACCATGGCGGACTTTGATCACAACCAGCGGATTACCTGGGACCTGAAGCATGAATTGGTAATAGCCGGCGTAGGGCGGATCCGGGCCGTTCCCAAGTCAGGTCAGGGATTGGCGAGACGAAATCTGAGCGACATCAGCATCCGCTTTCGCCTAGGAGGCGAGCGCTGCAAGTTACCCAAACGAGGCGGTGAGCACAGTTTGAAAAATCTGTTTCAGGAAATGGGCATAGTGCCCTGGATGCGCGATCGCATTCCTTTGATTTACAGCGGCGAGCAACTGGCAGCCATTGGCGATTTGTTGGTTTGTGACGGATTTTCCGCTGGAGAACAAGAGGAAGGGCTACATTGCGTGTGTGACTATGAGCAGCCCGTGAGATAGGATTTCGCTGTGTTATAATGCTTCGGCTTATCATCCACATATATTGTTTCGTTTTTTCAATTTTCGTTTTCAGATTACATAAATTATTATTAAACCCATGCGTTGTTTGTTGTTGATAGTCATTGCTTTTCCCGTGGTGGTTTTTGCCGGGGATTCTGGTGTCGATTTACCCCCGATCGACTCGTCAAAATCGCCCAAAGACGAATGCATCGCCTGCCACACGGGTGTACAACACAAAGATCTGGTGTCCAAGGAACGTTTACAAAAATGCCAGGAATGTCACACCGATCAGAAACATATGCAGGAAGCATTAAAACAAGTCCCCGAAAGTTATACTCAGCATAAACCAACCTCGCAAACCCAAAATCGGCCCCGGCAACGGCCTGATATCGGTATGGCGGTACCACTGTATTACCCCAATAGTCGCCTGGGCGATGCACCCAACGAGATGATATTCATTCCTGCCGGTGAATTTGTGATGGGCACCAATAGTCGTTTGCCGGACGAAGGACCGGAACACACTGTCACGTTGGATGCATTTTATATTGATAAATTCGAAGTCACGAACATGCAGTATAAGAAATTTAACGATGCAACCAAGCGGCGCTCACCGGAACATTTTCGAAACCGAACCTACCCCCAGGGCAAAGCCGATCATCCGGTCACATTCGTTAGCTGGCTGGACGCTAAAGCGTATTGTGCATGGGCTGGAAAACGCCTGCCCACTGACCAGGAATGGGAAAAAGCGGCAAGAGGGTCCGACGGCCGATGGTTTCCCTGGGGTAATGAATTTGATTACAGTAAATCCAACAGCCCGGTACGCTGGCGGGAGATCGGTGCGTTCGGTGATACCACCCCGGTAGGCTCGTTCGAAGCCGGCGTCAGCCCATACGGTGTACATGATATGTCCGGGAATGTGTGGGAATGGACGTCATCCTGGTATCAGCCCTATCCCGGTAATACCGTGGCGTCGGAAAGTTACGGTGAACGCTATAAAGTGTTAAAAGGTGGTTCCTGGTTTAACTGTTCGTTTTACAATTGCGGCATTTCTGCGCCAGTGTTCAACCGGGCGTTTTTCTCCAAACGTACGAAAAACGATAGTTTCGGATTTCGATGTGCCAAAGACGCTGGCAGCATGGACGCCACCCCAAAAGTGATGTCAAAGGATAAAATGTGAGGCGTAACCGTTTAGTTATATTTGCAGTGATATCGTTGATGGCGGTGTTGTTGATCAGCGCCTGCGATAAATCGTCGCAAGGGTCTGCAACCGACTCGGCCGCAACCGGCTCCGATCCGACAAAACTGGCTCCGATCACCGAAGTGAAAATGGTGAAAATCCCAGCAGGTGAGTTTATTCGCGGTAGCAATAAAGTCGACGACAGCGGCATGAAAGAACGTTATGGATTCCCCAATGATCTGTACATGGATGAACATCCCGAGCAAAAACTGTATTTGGATGAATTCTACATCGATATGTATGAAGTCACGAATGCCTCATATAAAGAGTTTATTTTGCACACCAAACGCATGATGCCGTTTCAATGGATCAACAACGGCTACTCATTGAGCGAAGCGCAAATGCAAGCCATGGATGTGGAAAAGTTGCGCATGTTGGGAGTGGATTTTTTTAAACTGGACATGGATACCCGGGAAATGGATAAGCCGGCACTGATCAAAGCCATGCTGGCACAGCAAAATACGCTGGACCAGTATCCTATTGGTAACGTCAGCTGGTTTGATGCCAAAACCTATTGCCAGTGGCGCGACGCCCGGTTGCCCACCGAAGCCGAGTGGGAAAAAGCCGCTCGGGGTACCGCCGCATTCGAATATCCCTGGGGCAATGAATGGGATCCTGAGATCACGAATACAGGTGACAATATTCAGGGTGAGAAGGATCAACTACAAGAAGGCATAGTGCGTGTAGGTTCCTATCCCGGCAATCGGTCGCCTTACGGTGTTTACGACATGTCGGGCAATGTATGGGAGTGGGTCAACGATTGGTACGATGCGTATCCCGGTTCGGAATATCAAAACGATAATTTTGGTCAATCCAACCGCGTGATTCGCGGCGGCGGTGGTGGAATCGGTCATTATGCGATAAGCTATTTTTTCCGCGCCGCATCGCGGCAGTTTTCCGAGCCGGAATTGCAAAGCGAAGACGTGGGTTTTCGGTGTGCTAAGAATGCCCACTAATTCAATTGAAGCATTGTAATTGCAGCAGTCGTTGTAGATATATAAGTAGCTAATATAAAAAAATATCTATGCATGTCAAAGAGTAGCAAACAATTTCTAAGGCGATTTCAGAGAAAATATTAGCGCCAATGTCAGATAAAATCGTCACCAAACACAAAGTCGTATCAATCACTTATCGCATATTAAACGAACAAGGCGAATTGGTGGAGCAATCAGACATACCCATCGATTACGTTCACGGTACGGACAACGACATGTTTGCTAAAGTGGAGCAGGCGTTGGAAGGCAAAACAGTGGGCGATACAGTGGAGGTGGAGTTACCACCGGATGACGGCTTCGGTCATGGCGATCCCAGTTTGACTTTTACCGACGATATTGAAAACGTGCCCGCGGAATTTCGCCATGTGGGTGCCACACCCATGTTTCAGAATGAAAACGGCGAGGTTACGGAGTTTGTCGTTAGTAAAGTCGAAAACGGTAAACTCACCGTTGACGGCAACCATCCCTTTGCCGGCAAAACCATGACCTTCAAAGTCGGTGTAGTGGGTATCCGCGATGCCACGGAAAACGAGTTGACCAGCGGTGCCTCAGTGATATCATCGGATCGCCTGCATTAGTTATCGTGGCGATCGACAACACATGGTTTTAAGTGGCACTTAAGGCTTGCTGCCTGTTCTGGACTGTTTTTAAGACATTTCTTCTAATGTTCTGTAACTACAAGATAAACGTGCTAATTATATAAGTTTATTTTGACCTCCCGGTTTTTGTTATCAACGGTGAGACAGCGTTTGTTGAAGTTTTTAATCAGGATAGTTAGAGTCGAATCCAAGTTGCTTATTACATGGGGCGTTTTTGAATTGACGCCGGTTGTTAACGTAGCTGAACAGTGAGGCATGATATGAAGTATCAACGTTGTAAACTACGTCTAAATCTACCTCAAAAACTATTTCAAAAACCATCTCAAAAACTATCTCAAAAACCATCTCAAAAACCTCCTCAAAAAGCACCTCAAAATCTGCGCCAACAGGTTTTTTCTAAGCTTATGCATAACCGGGTTGGGCGCATCATGGCTGCAGTGTTTATCGTGTTTCTCATGGCCCAGTTAATGGGTATGAAAGCCGACGACCCATGGGAGCAGTGGCCGGAAACCGATTTTGAAGCGCAAGCGCTAGCGGTTAATGAAGGGGATCTGGAATTTTTAAGTGAAGTACCGGATAAACTGCCTCCGGTTCTGCACAATCGCCTGACCATTTCCCCGCAAAGTCTTAAAGACGGCTGGATCGACATGGTCCAATGTCATAAACGGTTAGACCCAGTGGCAAGAGCACAAGTGTTGTATCACCCTCGGCGCACTCGCAATATCCGGATATTATCGTCCAGAAACGTGCAACGAGCATGGGTTGAAAAAAACTCCGTACAGCTGGAAAACATTACAGCGGATGCCCGCTTATGTGTCCAAGCCCAGGTCAAATCCCTTTACTCCAATTTCAACGGAAGCTACAGCATGCGCAACGGGCCGTTTTTACGCAAATTTCTCGACGGTTATTACCCTATGCGCATGACTATGGATGTTACATTTCCAAAAGGTAAATTGAGTTTTGAAGCCATCAATCCCCAGGCACAAAATGGTTTTACAGTGCAATATGAAGACAACACCATGAATATTGATGCGCTATTTGTCGGTGAATTGGAAATAGAAATCTATTTTACGGATCTGACGGGGACCGGCGAGGACAGCTGATATTTTAGCCGCCGTGACGCCAAGATTTAAAAAATGCGGCGTATTCTTGGCGTCATGGCGATTCATTCATTTATTCTTTGCCTTGTAACTGCAACAGGATTGCCTCATTTTCCAAAGTTGACGTGTCCTGGGTGATTTCCTCGCCGGTGGCGATGGTGCGCAGCAAGCGGCGCATGATTTTGCCGGAGCGGGTTTTGGGTAGATTGTCCGCGTAGCGGATTTCATCCGGTTTGGCGATAGGGCCGATTTGTTCGCTCACCCAGTTGCGCAACTCTTTAGTCAGTTCTTCGTCGATTCCGCCGCTGGGCCGTTCGCCTTTGAGTACCACGTAAGCAAAAATACCTTCGCCTTTGATTTCATCGGGCCGACCCACCACGGCGGCCTCAGCCACTTTCGGGTGAGCCACCAATGCCGATTCCACTTCCATGGTGCCAAGGCGATGACCGGAGACGTTTAACACGTCGTCGATCCGGCCCATGATCCAGAAATATCCGTCTTCGTCGCAACGGGCACTGTCGCCGGCCAGGTAGTATTTGCCGCCAAACTTACCCCAATAGGTGTCTTTGTAACGTTGCTCGTCGCCCCAGATGGTGCGCAGCATGGAAGGCCAGGGTTTTTTAATCACCAAATAACCACCCTGGTTGGCTGTGGTGATGCTATTGCCGTCATTATCCACAATAGCCGCTTCAATGCCCGGTAGGGCTCGGGTACAAGAGCCTGGCTTGGTGGCTACAGCGCCAGGGATTGGCGCGATCATGTTGGCGCCGGTTTCGGTTTGCCACCAGGTATCAACGATGGGACAACGCTCTTTGCCAATGGTACGGTGGTACCACATCCAGGCCTCCGGGTTAATGGGCTCTCCCACAGTGCCCAATAAGCGCAGACTGGATAAATCATAATTATCGGGCAAGTGGTCGCCTTGTTTCATCAATGCGCGGATGGCTGTGGGTGCGGTGTAAAAGACAGTGACTTTGTGGTCCTGGCAGATTTTCCAAAAACGGCCGAAGTCCGGAACGGAGGGTGCGCCCTCGTACATCAACATGGTCGAGCCCGTAGCCAGCGGTCCGTAAGTCACGTAACTGTGGCCGGTGATCCAGCCCACATCAGCGGTACACCAATAAATGTCGTCGTTGTTGATATCAAATACCCATTTCATGGTGACAATGCAATTAAGCAGATAACCCGCGGTGGAGTGTTGTATGCCTTTGGGTTTTCCGGTGGAGCCTGAGGTATACAGTAAAAACAACGGATGTTCAGCGTCCACCCATTCCGGTTCGCAACTGGACGGTTGACCTTCCATGACGGAATCCCAGCTGATGTCCCGGTTGGCGTGCATGGGCACTTCATGTTTGGTGCGATGTAACACCACCACTTTGTCGATGCTGGGGCAGCCTGTGCTGAGGGCTTTATCGGCGGCGGCTTTTAATTCCACTATTTTACCGCCGCGGTGGCCACCATCGGCGGTGATTAACATGACCGCGCCGGCGTCTTCGATGCGGTCTTTTAACGATTCGGCGGAAAACCCCCCGAACACTACGGAATGGATGGCGCCAATGCGGGCGCACGCCTGCATGGCGATGGCCGCCTCGGGCACCATAGGCAGGTAAATGACCACCCGGTCGCCGTTTTTGATACCCAGCGATTTGAGCCCGTTGGCAAATTGGCAAACCCTCTGATGCAATTCCTTGAAGGTAATGTGTTCCACATCGCCTTGTTCGCCCTCGAAAATTATAGCGGTTTTATCGCCTTTGTCCGCCAAATGGCGGTCCAGACAGTTATACGACACATTGAGCTTGCCATCATGAAACCATCGGAAGTGCGGCGTATTGGAAGAGTCCAATATGGCGTTAAACGGAGTTTGCCAGGTGATTTCTTCCCTGGCCAGGTTCGCCCAGAATCCCTCGTAGTCTTCATCCGCTTGTTGATACAATTTTTCCAACTGGGCGGATTTGATGCGCGCATGGGCGGTGAATTGTTCGGAAGGCGGAAACTGCCGTTTTTCTTGTAGTATCGATTGGATGTTGTCGTTTGCCATAACCTCTCCCGTGAATGTTTAGCAAGATAATACGCCGTATGGTAGCAGACGTATGGTAGCAAAGGGACGGTGGATATCAATATTCGAGCGACTTCCTGTGCGCTGGCGTCATGTATTTTCTCGTCTTGCACCATACTCCAGTGAGCGCGTCTTGGGTATGGCGGCCAGGCTCCAATGGCGTATCGCCCACTGCCAGAGTTCGTCTACGGTAGCGAATTCCCACTGATCCGGTACTTTTTGTCCCAGAAATTTAAGAACTTGCACACCGGTTTCCAGCGGATTTTGCCGGCTGACGGGAGGGGCTTTGGTTTGTTTGCTCATTTTGTCACCATTTGAGGTGGCGATGGGAATGTGCGCGTATTGCAGCAGCGGGAAATCCAGTAATCGCTGCAAATAGGCTTGCCGGGGGGTGTTGTCCAATAAGTCGGAACCGCGCACGATTTCGGTGATATTTTGATAGGCGTCGTCCACGACTACAGCCAGTTGGTAGGCGTAAAAACCGTCAGCGCGTTTCACCACAAAGTCACCCACGTGCTCACGGATGTTTTGGGTAAATAATCCTTGGATGGCATCGCGTATAGGGATGTCCTGGAATTCGGTTTTGACGCGAGTGGCGTGGGGGGATTTAGTGGCGGTAGCACCGCGGCAGGTTTCAGGATAAACGGTTTTATTGCTGCGGCTAAGAGCTTCTTGGATTTGTTTGCGGGAACAGGTGCAGGGGTAGGTGAAGTGTTGTCGGTTAAGGTCTAGTAAGGCCTCTTCGTAACCATCCCGACGTGTGCTTTGGTATAAGACTGGGCCATCCCAGTTTAACCCATAAGCTTCCAAGGTCCGGAGGATGTCATCGGCCGCACCGGCGGGCTCACGGGGCGGATCGATGTCTTCAATGCGGACCAGCCATTCACCTGCCTGAGCTTTGGCTTGCAGGTAGCTGGCTACCGCACTGACCAGTGAACCAAAATGTAATGGCCCGGTGGGTGACGGGGCAAACCGACCACGATAGCGCGGGTATTTGGGGTGGAATTCACTCACTTTACCCTTTGAGTGTCACGCGGAAAGTGTGTTTCCGGTGCCCTTTTTGGGGCGTTGCTGGTTTTGGTAACGCGATGATTAGTGAATTATTTGCTGAATTGTTTTTCCCTGATTTCATTGAGTGTTTTGCAGTCAATGCATTCGGTCGCCGTGGGGCGGGCTTCCAAACGACGAATCCCGATTTCCACACCGCAGGTGCGGCAAAAACCGTATTCATGCGCTTCCAGTTCGGTCAAAGATTCTTCAATTTTCTTGATTAGTTTGCGTTCACGGTCCCTGGTGCGCAACTCCATCGTAAAATCAGATTCCTGGCTGGCACGATCATTTGGGTCGGGGAAGTTAGCCGCCTCGTCTTGCATGTGATGCACGGTTTCTTCCACTTTGCCGATCAATTCTTGCTTCCATTGATTGAGAATATTGCGGAAATGCGCTTCCTGTTCGGGATTCATGTATTCTTCACCCTTTTTCTCTTCATAAGGGGTGAAATTACTGAATCCTAAATCATCCTTTGCCGGAGCGATTTCTGCCACTTTGTTTTTTTTCACAGCCATACTCACTGCTCCCATCTCTACTGACACACGAATTTTAAGGGCGCAACTTATATCAGAATAGGATTAGAAACACAACAAAATTATGTTTGATCCCGCTGAACAGTCGACTTTTTTATATCGTCTCATTCCTTGCATTAGATAATAGATAAATGGATTTGCAAAAGGAATACGCTAAATAGATTGAAACTATGAATACTAGTTCACATTTTTACACTTTTATAGGCCGTTGACGGTTTGAGTGCGCATCCCTCAATTTCAAAAAGTTTTGTGGAAGCGACTGTAGGTTATTGTTTTTCATAGAGGTAAAGTATGACAGCATTACAGGCATTGTTATTTGACGTGGATGGGACGTTAGCAGACACCGAAAATGTCCACCGCACGGCGTTCAATCGGGCATTTGCCCAGTCCGGTATCGACTGGGTGTGGTCCCAGGCGTTATACAGCGAATTATTGGCAGTGACCGGTGGTAAAGAGCGAATCCGGCATTACGTCACCCAATATCAACCCGGTTTAATGGCTGAAGATGAGCTGGCGGATTTTGCGGCCGAAATGCATAAAACCAAAACCGTAATTTATACCCAAATGCTGGATAACGGGGAAGTGGCTTTGCGCCCGGGAGTCGAACGTTTGTTGCGGGAGGCCCGGCAACAAGGGCTGAAATTGGCCATAGCCACCACAACCACATTGGCCAATGTGGAGGCGTTAATAAACAATGCCTTGGAGCCGGCGGCCATGCAATGGTTTGATGTCGTGGGTGCCGGTGACGTGGTGCCCCGAAAGAAACCGGCGGCCGATATTTATGATTATGTGTTAGAGCAATTGCAGTTACCCGCCGAGCAATGCATCGCCTTTGAAGACTCAAGAAACGGCATACTCGCCACCTCAGGAGCGAATTTGAAAACCATAATCACCGTCAATCACTACACGCGAGATCATGACTTTTCCGGTGCGGCTATTGTATTGGATCAAATGGGTGAGCCAGATCAACCGTTTACGGTGTTATCCGGGGACGCTTTTGGGCATACTTATTTGGATATGGAACTTGTTAAAAAACTCCACGCGAGCTAAGCCTAAATTAAAGCTTGGTTAGAGCCTATACTAAGCAGTAAGCATGATGGGAATCTGCATTGAATAAACAACAAAAACTCCAGGTAGCGGCGCGCATGGCGGTCATCGAACCGTTTCATGTCATGGACTTGCTGGCTAAAGCGCGCCAAATGGAGTCCCAAGGCCGGTCAATTATTCACATGGAAATCGGCGAGCCTGACTTTGTCACGCCGCAACCGGTGGTCGAAGCCGGTATCAAAGCACTACGAGAAGGATATACGCATTATACTCCGGCGGTAGGACTGCCGGCGCTTCGCCAGGCGATTGCCCGGCACTACCAGGAAGTGTATCAAGTCTCCGTGGCGCCGGAGTGCATTGTGCTGACTCCAGGCGCTTCTGGTGCGTTGTTATTGATCCTGGGCGTTTTGATAAACCCTGGCGATCAAGTGCTAATGACCGACCCCGGGTATCCTTGTAACCGCCACTTTGTGAGGCTAATGGAGGGCGAAGCGGTTGGTATTCCCGTGGATGCGTCCACTCGGTATCAGTTAACCGCCGAATTGCTACAGCGCCACTGGACACCAAAAACCCGTGCAGTGATGCTGGCCTCGCCCGCCAATCCCACCGGTGCTGTCATCCCCGCCAAGCAATTGCAGCAACTCATCGAATTTGTGGAACAACAGGGCGCGTACCTGATTATGGATGAGATTTACCACGGCCTCGTGTACGGCCCGCCGGCATCCACCGCCGCTGGCCGCTCGGAGAATGTGCTGGTTATTAACAGTTTTTCCAAGTATTTCACCATGACGGGTTGGCGACTGGGATGGTTGGTGGCACCAAAATCCCTGGTTCGGGATATCGACAAACTGGCGCAAAATATATTTCTGGCCCCGGCGACGGTGTCGCAATACGCGGCATTAGCGGCGTTCAGTCCGGACACTATACAAGTACTGGAGCAACGCCGCGCAGAGTTTAAGCAACGCCGGGATTATCTTTTGCCGCAGTTGCGACAGCTGGGATTTGACATTCCAATTGAGCCTGAAGGTGCGTTTTATCTTTACGCGGGTTGTTCGCGCTTTACCGATGACAGTTATGAATTTTGTGAAACCTTGTTACAACAAGCGGGGGTTGCGGTGACGCCCGGTATCGATTTCGGCCATCATTCTCCCCAAAACCACGTGCGGTTTGCCTACACGACGTCTATGGAAAATCTTCAGGAAGGAATTAGCCGGATTGGGGCTTTTTTGCAGCAAAATGGCGCGAACTAAGCCAGCTGATGGGCCAACGGTAAGCTATTGAGTTTTCACTATTATCCCATCATTAACAAAATTTTTTGCGATTTATTCCAACAAATTTGCTGACTTTTAATTTTATTTTAAGTTATATTGGTCATTCTTTAACCAGGAAGTGCCTGTGAAGATCGCCCACTTAAGAAAAACAATTCTTGGTTAATCGGGGCTTAGGGGTGCGGGTAGGAAAGTATTTAGTTGGCTATAATTGATTGAGATAAAAACCGGGGATAATGAGCAGCATGGCGGAAACACTAGATAACGATCAATACGCAGATTCCAGGTTGTGTATGCGTGGTAATTACGGCCAGGATCGTCGAAGCAAGAATTCTCTGCGCACGGCGTGGCACTCGGTTTACCGCAACCGGCGCACCGCGGTGCGCCGAATCGACGATGATGCGGTCAATGTGTACCTCGACCGGCACGAGCCCTGGCTGGTGTATATGGCATTGGGTGCGTTGTTACTCAGCATCACAGACGCGTTTTTCACGCTCGCCCTGCTGCAACACGGCAGTTATGAAATGAATCCTTTTATGGATTATTTCATCCAGAAAGACATCCGTTTGTTCTTTATCGTTAAATTCTCCATGACAGCGACATGTATCCTATTTGTGTTGATGCATAAGAACTTTCTGTTTCTGCGGTTGTTCAAAGGCTATCATGTGTTGTTCACTTCGTTTGTGTTGTACAGCCTGTTGATCAGTTATGAATTGTCCATGTTGATACAACTGGGCTATTTCGGACGGTTTTAAATTTTTTGATTCGGTAACGATTTTAACTGATCCACCCACAACGCCGTGGCGCCGGCCACTGCGGCGGGCATGACCAGAAAATTCAAAAACGGCGTCATAGTAGCCACGCTCACCGCGCTGCCAAATCCCAAATTCAGAAACCGCTTTTGCGACACCCTCTGGCGTTGTTGTGCAAACATAATGTCGTGGTTCCCCATGGGAAAGTCTGCGTATTCCAAGGCCAGCATCCAGGCACTGAAAATAAACCACAAAACCGGCGCCGCCAGATTAACTCCCGGGATGAAGAACAACACTAAAAAGGGAATTGCCCACAGGATAAAATAAGCCATCTTTTTAAGCTCGTTCGTGATTGCCGGCGCGATGGTCATGATAAAGTTCTTGTTGCTGCCTTGCGGTTTTTGTCCGGTTAAATAAGTTTCCACGGCTTCGGCAAGCAGGCCGTTAAACGGGGCGCTCACTAAATTCGCCAGTAAGGAAAATGTGAAAAACAATATCAGCAAACCACCAATGGCGAAAACAAACCATAATATCCACGTTAACCATTGCAACCACTGCGGTAACTCAGGTGTTAGCCAATCCAGGAATACGCCGAATTGTTGCGCCCCGAACCAAATCAATGCCGCAAACAATACGATATTGATAGATAGCGGAATCGCTACGTAGCCACGAATTCCGGGTTTAAAAATCAGTTTCAAGCCGGTAAGCAAATACCAGGCGCCTTTGATAGGATTGCTCATAGTTATTCTCTTTGTGGATGGTTATTTGTAAATAGTAATTTGTAGATAGTTACTTGTGGAAAGTGATTAAAATAAACGCTTAAAACGCCGACGTAACGGCGAGCTAGCAAAACGGTTCTGTCACTGACAAGTCAATTCGCTTGAATCTTGGCGGTTAGCGGTTTTTACATGATCGTAATGCAATCAACGCTGTGCCGTACGCGGCTTGTAAATGCCGGGCATTGATTACCGGTGTTTGCAGCCTGTTTTCGCGAATACGGCGCCAGGGTTCATTTGCTGCGCCGCCGCCGTTGGTGTAGACCGTTAGCGGGTAGGGCGCGCCTAACGAGTGTAATAAATCATAACCGCGTTTTTCAATTCCGGCCATGCCTTCGAGCATAGCTTGGAAGAATTGTATCTCATTCTCCGGTCGCGGTGTTAGTTGGGGCGCCATGTCAGGATCATTGATGGGAAATCGTTCGCCGTTTTGGCATAAAGGGTAATAGTTTAATCCTGTGGATTGCTCCGGTTGAAGCGATGGCGTCATCTGTTGAAGCTGCGATTTTGAAAAATATTTCAACAGCACGGCACCGCCGCTATTGGAAGCCCCGCCAGCCAACCATTGGCCAAACAACGGCTGGCTATAGATGCCATACTCAGGGGCAAAAAGCGGTTGCTCACACAATACTTTCAATACCAGGGTTGAGCCCAGACAAGTTACGGCCTCGCCAACCCGGCTGGCACCCGAGGCGATAAAAGCGGCGGTGCTGTCAGTGGTGCCGGCCAGGATTTCGGTGGCAGGGGGCAGATTAAACTGCGCGCAGAGTTTGGATTTTAAAGTACCGATTTTTGTGCCCGGCTTCACGACACGAGGAAGCCACGATTTACTCACGGCCAATTTTTCCAGCCAAAGCGGCCACAATCTAAGATCGGGATCGTAGCCCAGCTTCAAGCTGTTATTGACATCACTGAAATGGAACTCACCGCTTAAACGGCCCAGGATCCAATCGGCTTGGTGGCAGGCCCGGGAAGAAGCCCGTAAACCCCCCTGATCTTTGAACCACATTAATTTCGCCAGGGTAGAACTGGCACCTTGGGCGGCACTGTGCCGGGGCGCGATGGTGCTGATCTCAAGCGCCTGGGATTGAGCCCGGGCGTCGTTGTACATGAGCGCGGGCGATTGTGGTTCGCCATTTTGATCGATGATTAACAGTGTGCTGGAGGTGGCATCCACACAAATGGCGGCAACCGCCGATGCCTGGATCTGGCGGGTCAGATCGGCCAGGACTGTGGTTGCCGCCTCCCACCACAGGGAGGGTAATTGTTGTACATTCAGGCCATCTCGCTCCGGTGTCGGCAGATCCGTATAGGCTTCGCCTGCAACCTGCGCATTAGCGTCGATGGCGATAGCCCGGCATCCGGACGTTCCCAGGTCTATGCCGATATAAAGTGGCAAATTACTGTCCCGGCAGTTCCACCGGTGGCTGTGGTTGCCAGTTGGGGTCGCGGTGATCAACGACCACGCTGGTGTATATGCCACCGCGTACATTGAAATCCCCGGTCAATCGCATGTAGCGGGGCGCGCAGGCGTTTATTAGGTCGTTCAGAATGTGATTGCTGACCGCTTCGTGGAAGGCGCCTTCGTCACGGAATGACCACATATACAATTTCAATGATTTCAATTCGATACACAACTCATTGGGCACATATTCGATAACAAAGTTGGCGAAATCCGGTTGCCCGGTTTTGGGACAAAGGCAAGTGAATTCCGGCACTTCGATGCGAATGGTATAATCCCTCTCAGGATTGGGGTTAATAAATGTTTCCAAATTTTTACTGGGCTTACTAGGCATTGAATCTCTCTTGTGATACTTTTTGCGGCTTGATAAAAGAACGCTAGTGTAGCATCATCGCGCGCCAAATGGAGTGAACGCTTGGTTGTTGCGAGCGCTGGTTTTGAAAGGAATGGTATTGATAAGAACAGTTGTACAAGCCCTTGTTTTTCCAACACAGCTCAAAAACTGAAATTAACTGAATGCGATTAAGTAAAATTAAGCTATCCGGATTTAAATCCTTTGTTGACCCCACCAGCATTCCGCTTCCTTCCAATTTAATCGGCATCGTCGGCCCCAACGGCTGCGGCAAGTCCAACACCATAGACGCCGTGCGCTGGGTGATGGGTGAGTCCTCGGCGAAGAATTTGCGTGGCGAGTCCATGACAGACGTTATTTTCAATGGTTCGAATACCCGCAAGCCGGTAGGTCAGGCGTCGATTGAACTGGTATTTGATAACAGCGACGGCAGTTTGGGCGGGCAATACGCCCAATACAGTGAAATCTCCGTCAAACGGATAGTCACCCGTGACGGCCAATCCCAATACTTCCAAAACGGCGCGCGTTGCCGGCGCAAAGACATTACCGATATTTTTCTCGGCACGGGCTTGGGTCCGCGCAGCTATTCCATTATCGAACAAGGCATGATTTCCCGCCTGATCGAAGCCAAACCGGAAGATTTGCGGGTATTCCTGGAAGAGGCGGCCGGCATTTCCAAGTACAAAGAACGCCGCAAAGAAACCGAAAGCCGCATCAAACACACACGTGAGAACATGGAGCGGCTGCTGGATCTACGCGACGAATTGGGCAAACAACTGGACCGGTTGCAGCGTCAGTCCAAAACCGCGGAAAAATACAAGATCTTAAAAGATGAAGAGCGTCTGTTAAAAGCGCAGTTAACGGCTTTGAAATGGCGCACCATGGATAAGCAAATCAAATCCAAACAAGAGACCATCAACAATCAGGAAAATCTCTACGAATCCATTGTCGCGAAATTGCGCAACATCGAGACGGAAATCGAAAAGCAGCGCGACCAGCATCTGGAAGCCAGCGAAGAGTTTAACGAGATTCAGGCGCAATTCTATAGCGTAGGATCGGATATCGCCCGGGTGGAGCAGTCCATACAGCACACCAAAGAGCGCCGCCAGCAAAATGAAGAAGATTTAAAACAAGCCGAAGAATCCTGGTATGAAGCCTCTGCGCATTTGAAAGCCGATCGCGCCCGCATGGAAGAATTGTCCGCTGCGTTGGAAGAGAACACGCCGGCACTCGAAGTGTCCCAGAACCAACAAGCGGAGTCCGCCGCACATTTATCCGCTGCCGAAGAAGCTATGCAGAATTGGCAAGCGGAATGGGAAGAATTTAACAGACTGGCTGCAGAGCCGGCCCAGTTGGCGGAAGTGGAGCGCACCCGTATCGCCCATTTGGACCAGCAAGTCATGCAAAGCCAGGATCGTATCGAGCGCCTGGAAAATGAACGCGAAGGCTTGAGCCCGGGCACGTTGGAACAGGAAATCGCGAACCTCAGTGTGGAGTGCGAAAGCCATGCCCAGCAGAGCGATGAGTTTCAAAGCCAGTTGGATTCTCATAAGGAACGCATCGCCGAACAACGCCAACTGAATATCGAATACGACAATGAATTAAACGCCAAGCGCAGCGAATTGCAAAGTATGCAAGGCCGGTTCGCCTCCCTGGAAGCACTGCAACAAGCGGCACTGGGTAAACAACAAGGCGCGGTCACGGCCTGGTTGGAAAACAATGGCTTGTCCGAAGCGAAACGTCTGGCGGAATTCATCACGGTGGATCCGGGTTGGGAGAAAGCAGTCGAGTGCGTCCTTGGTCAAAATCTGGAAGCGATTTGCGTCGATGGCCTGGACCCGGTTATGCACGCCCTGGGCAATTTCGATAAAGGTTCGGTCAGTATTTTTGATACCAGCGCTCAATCTATCCAGTTGACGGCGGCCGCCGGTGATCGCCTGCACGATAAAGTGAAAGCGCCGTGGCGAATCGATTCGTTGCTGGCAGGGGTTTATTGTGCTAACGATTTGCACAGTGCCCTGGCGATGCGTTCGCAATTGTCCGTCAATGAATCCGTTATTACTCCGGATGGCATTTGGATGGGCAGCAGCTGGTTACGGGTGGTGAGGGACGCGGACGAGAAGTTCGGTGTGATACAACGCGAACAGGAATTACAGACGCTGTCCGAAGATATCGGCTTTGTGGAAGCGCACCTGGAAGAATTGGCCAACAAATTGTCTCATGGGCGCGAGTCACTTCAAAGTCTGGAAGCGCAGCGAGAAGATTTACAAGCCCAGTTTAACCAGGCCAATCAAGCTCACAGCCGTTTCCAGTCGCAATTAAGCGGCAAACAAGCCCGCCTGGAGCAAATGCGTGGCAGAACCGCGGGCATAGAACAAGAGATTACCGAGTTACGGGAACAACTGACTCAAAGCGAGCAAGAGGCCGAAATGGCCCGTGGCCGCCTGGATGAGGCGATCAACTTAATGCAGGAACACGCCGAGCGGCGGGAAATACTCAACGCGCATCGTGAAGACATACGCGCAAGCCTCGATCAGGCCCGCGAGACCGCGCGCAATGATCGCGATGCCGCGCATGAAATCAGCTTGCGCATCCAAACCTTGCGTACTGAACTGACCTCGACGCAACAAAGCCAGGAACGCATGGACAAACAGCTGAGTCAACTGGCCACTCGACGCGAAGAGTTGCAACGTCTGATCGCGGAGTCCGAGGAGCCGCTGGTACAGCTCAATGAAGAGTTGCAGGAGTATTTGAAAAAACGCGTGGATGTGGAAACGCAATTGACAGCGGCGCGCCGCAGTGTGGAAGACCTCGATCATTCCATGCGGGCATTGAGCAATGAGCGCCATGGGGTGGAGCAAGACAGTGAAGGGGTGCGCAACCAGTTGGATAAACTCAGACTCGCCCAGCAGGAGTTGGTGGTGCGCCGGCAAACCCTGGAAGAAGCGTTACAGGAAAGCGGGCACCAACTGCAGGCATTGTTCGAGGAATTGCCGGAAGAGGCCAGTGAAAGCGAATGGCAGGAAAAAGTCGAAACCGTTGAAAAACGCATCGGCCGGCTTGGTCCTATCAATCTGGCCGCCATCGAAGAGTACAAACAGCAACTGGAACGCAAAGAATATCTGGATGCACAATACGATGACTTAACCGAAGCGTTAACCACGCTGGAAAATGCCATTCGTAAAATCGATAAAGAGACCCGCGCCCGTTTCCGGGAAACCTACGACAGAGTCAATACCGATTTCCAAAAATTATTTCCGCGATTATTCGGCGGGGGCGAGTCGTATCTGGAATTGACCGGCGATGATTTGCTGGATACCGGTGTTACCGTCATGGCGCGCCCGCCTGGCAAACGTAACAGCAGCATTCATTTATTGTCCGGGGGTGAAAAAGCCCTGACGGCAGTGGCGCTAGTGTTTGCCATTTTCCAATTGAATCCCGCGCCGTTTTGCATGCTGGACGAAGTGGACGCGCCTTTGGATGATGCCAATGTGGGGCGATTCTGTGACCTGGTGCGGGAGATGTCCGAAAAAGTGCAATTTATTTTCATTACCCACAATAAAATCACCATGGAATTGGCCCATCAGCTCAACGGCGTGACCATGGCCGAGCCGGGCGTGTCTCGTCTGGTGGCTGTAGATGTAGCGGAAGCCGTCGAACTCGTGGCAGTTTAGCCACCCCTATGGCAAGAATTTGCCATAGGGGCATTTATAATCTA
>JAJDNG010000234.1 GCA_022340845.1 Gammaproteobacteria bacterium
GGCCGCATGATTATCGTGCAAGGCGTCAAACACGCCGATGATTTGATCTGGCGGGAACGCTATGAGGAGTGGATGGCGTTGAAAGATGTCGAAGTGATTATGGCGGCGGATGTGGGCAGCAAAAACTGGCCCTGGCTGGTCGGAAGGGTTACCCAATTCTGCACCCGCATCGACATCGATCCCGAAAAAACCATTGTGATGATGTGCGGTCCCGAACCCATGATATTGGCCAGCATCGACTGCATGTTGGGCCATGGCGTGGCAGAGACCGCCGTATGGTTGAGCATGGAGCGCAACATGCAATGCGGACTCGGCCAATGCGGACATTGCCAGCTGGGTGATAAATTCTTATGTAAGCAAGGACCGGTGTTTAACTATCCCGAAGTGAAACAGTTGTTAAGCGTAAGGCACTTATAATGCGTATTGAAAAACAAATCGCCGACAGTTCGCCCAAACCGACATTGGCGGTGCATAAATTCACATCTTGCGACGGTTGCCAGCTGGCGTTTCTGAACCTTGGTGAAGCCTTATTGACTCTGAGCGAACTGGTGGATTTCACGCACTTCGCCGAGGCCGGGCCGGTAAACCCTGAAGCGTCCGTGGACATTGCCTTTGTGGAAGGCAGCATCTCGACACCCGATGAAGAACAACGCATCAAAAAGGTCAGAGAAAATTGCAAATACCTGATCACCATCGGTGCTTGCGCCACCGCCGGCGGCTTGCAGGCACTGCGAAATAGCAGCAACATGGATGAGTGGCGCGCCGCGATATATCCCTCACCGGAACATATCGATGCGCTGGAAACCGCCACACCCATAAAAAGCCACGTGCGCGTGGATTTTGAACTTTGGGGCTGCCCGGTGTCGCCCCGGCAGACGTTGGCCGCGGTGCGTTCCCTGCTCAGTGGCGTCAAACCGGTACTGGAAGAAGAAAAAGTCTGTCTGGAATGCAAACGCTTGAATACGGTGTGCGTGATGGTTGCCAAAGGTTTGCCTTGCATGGGCCCGGTGACCCAAACCGGCTGCGGAGCCATTTGCCCCGCGCTTAACCGGGATTGCTACGCTTGTTTCGGCCCGGCGGAAAACATCAATACGTTTTCATTGACCAGCCGGTTGCACGAAATCGGTCTGAGCGCGGAGCACATTTCCCGGCGATATTGGTTCATCAACAATTTTACACCGGAATTTCAACAAGCCGGCCATAATGCGTTAGTGGCGAACAAACATGACTCAAAAGAAAGACGTTAAAATACATGTCCCCGTTTTAGCTCGCGTGGAAGGCGAGGGCGCGTTGGAACTGGATATCGAAAACAGTCAGGTCGCCAGTGTCAAACTGCGCATATTCGAACCGCCGCGGTTTTTCGAAAAATTTCTGGAAGGTCGCGATTACAACGAAGTCATTGATACCGTGGCCCGCATCTGCGGCATTTGCCCGGTGGCTTATCAAATGAGCGCGGTACACGCGATTGAGCACATATTTGACATTCCGGTACACCCCACGGTTCGCGCCCTGCGGCGGGTAATGTATTGCGGCGAATGGCTGGAAAGCCACGGTCTGCACATTCATTTGCTGGCCGCGCCGGACTTTCTGGGATTTGCCAACGCCATTGAATTGGGCGCGGCTTATCCGGAGGAAGTCAAGCGCGGATTGCGATTGCAGCATGTGGGCAATAAACTCATAAAATTGTTTGGTGGCCGCTCAGTACATCCGGTGGGTGTGCGGGTCGGTGGATTTTACCGCCTCCCTACGCGCAGCGAATGCGATGCCATGGTGAGTGAGCTGAAAGCGGCGGTGGAAGAATGTGCGCAGCTGGTTCTTTGGACGGCGTCCCTGCCGTTACCGGAGGATGAGCAGGAATTCACTTCGGTGGCATTACAACACCCCGAAGAATACGCCATGAACGAAGGCAATATTGTGTCATCGCTCGGACTAAGCGTTCCAGCCGATCAATACCAGAATCATTTCGAAGAAATTCAAGTGCCGCACTCGACGGCGTTTCACTCTCACTTGCACGGCAAACCTTATTTAGTGGGTCCATTGGCCAGGGTGAACCTGAATTGGGATTCACTGCATGAACCGGTGCAGCAACTGTTGCAAAAAACCGCCATAGATTTTCCCAGCAAAAACGTGTTCCACAGCGTGATTGCCCGGGCCGCGGAAATGTATTACGCTTTGTTGGAGGCGATTGCTATATTAGAGTCAATAGATCTTGAGTTATCGCCGGTGAACGTGACGCCTAAATCAGGAGTAGGCTACGCGTGTACTGAAGCACCACGAGGTATTTTGTGGCACCGTTACGAAATGGATCAACACGGTCACGTCATCAAAGCCACTATCGTTCCGCCTACCAGTCAAAATCAGGCGCGCATTGAGGACGACTTGCGAAACGCGTTGAATAAGTTTGATTTAACCAAATCCGATGAAGACATCCGCTTGCACGCAGAAACCATTATCCGTAATTACGATCCATGTATATCGTGTTCAACTCACTTCCTGAACCTGACAGTGAACCGTAAATGCGGCGAATCATAGTGGTGGGTGTGGGTTCGCCGTATGGAGACGACAGCCTGGGTTGGGATGTCGTACGCCGATTGCGGCTGCATCCGAAAATTCAACAGCTACCCTCCCAGGAAGTGGTTATTCAATGCGCCGATCGCCCCGGCATAGATTTATTAAATATGATTAATCAGGCTAATACCGCGGTAATAATCGATGCCGCGTTATCGGATTTTCCGCCCGGCACTATCACCCGTTTGGAAAAAGACGATATCAATGCCTTGTTAAAAAGCACATCCACCCATGATTTTGGAGTATTGGAGACCATTGCCCTGGGCAGAGCGCTCAATCAGCTTCCCGAACGTATCGTCATACTCGGGATCACCGTGGGCCAGGAAAATATCGTGCAGAACGATTTCGGGCACAAGAAAATGGCACTGAGCAAGGCTCACATGGATCACTTCATAAATATCATCGTCGAGGAACTGGAAAATCTCTTACCGAAAGAGATAAGTTACGATGTGTAAAAAATATGCGCAACAGCAACCAGCGAATGTTTTCAAACATTACTTAGTGACTTGAATCAAGCAGCGCCGTGGCCGATGCTAATCTAAAACCGGAATCAAAACAAACACCCATCGGCGTCATATCCGAAATACATGGGCCGGTAGTGGAGATTTATTGCCGGCAACTTCCGCCGTTGCGCCAGGCATTGTGCGCATCTGTTGACCACG
>JAJDNG010000241.1 GCA_022340845.1 Gammaproteobacteria bacterium
ACTCGTATTTAGAAGTATGGAAAGCCAGGTTGCCTACGTAGAGGGTTGTAATTTCATTGTTGTTATGCTGGCGGTCGTGGTTGTTCACCGCCACTGTGGCTGGTGCTGATTTGAGGGAAGTACCGATTAAGTGCCCGACAAAAAGACCAACCATTACAGCAAGGACAACATTTTTACTATCGATACCTAATGTGGGTAGTAACAGACTGGCCAGTACGGTAATGCCGATTAAAACCATCAAACCCATCATATAGGTTTTTAGAGAAGGTAATTGATATTTCATTATTATGCACCTGTTCTCCGTTGAGGTTGAACAAAAAGGATGAATTGATAAAGAGCAGGCCCCCGAAAATACGGTAATGGAAAACACGGGGGTCTCGAATGTATTAAATATACTGCATTTTACGGTTTTGGAGCCACTTTGTTACAAAATTGTTACAACGCAACGGCTGTTCGCCAAACTGGTAAAACGGCAGTAAATTCAGCTTTTTAACGCTTGTAATAGCGTAAAACGCCCGCATAATACATTAAAATTTTTCCGATCAGCCGGTATGCAATAACGCCACATTGATCGACTTGGTTATTATTAATAGGTTATGTAATCTCTTTCTTACAAACCAAACCAGAAAAAGCTCAACCGATAACAACCTATCTCTTTTTTCAATTTCAATCATTTTCTAACAAATATAGGAGTGAAAATACATGAGGCGTTGGCAATGCCAGGTATGCGGTTTTATTTATGATGAAGCGGAAGGCTTACCTGAAGAGGGTATCGCGCCTGGCACTAAGTGGGAGGACATTCCGGATGATTGGGAATGCCCTGATTGTGGTGTATCGAAAGAAGATTTCGAGATGGTCGAAACCGATTAGGCCACGTTAAGGTTACTGGGACTAGAACTTTTAAGGAGCGTTTATTTTTATTTTAGAATACTCTTTAGGTATTTCAACAAATCGTTGATCTCTTGATCGCTAAGCTGGCCTTCCCAGGGCGGCATGACTTCCGACCGGCCCATGGCTTTGCCGCCCATACGGATTATCATCCCTTTGTAGTCGTCTAGTACTGAGTAATGACGCTGAGCATTTGTACCCGGCGCAAATATCCGCATTAAAGTTGGAGAAAAGGCAGGTAATTAACGGGATTGGGTTAGGCCATCATGGTCATCCTAAATCCACTTACCTTGATGTGAAAAAGGTTATTGTCTTGATTTTACAAGCTCGGCCAGTGCCGACAGGGTGGGATGTTCAAACAAATCGTCCACTTCAAGTTTGCCGGGAAAAGCATTGTCGATTTGCTCGTGGATTTCAGTAAGAGCCAGTGAGCTGATACCTACTTCAAACAAGTTAGTATGAAGGTCCAGAATTTTGTCTTGGATGACATTGTGACAGATAGCAAGTAGTTGTTGTTCGACGCTGTTATCTGGTTGACGGATCCGGCTCGGAGATGGCTCTTGCAACTGAGCCAGTTGCTTTAGAACGCCGTCGAAGTCACCGTCCAAATATTGTCGAGCCAGTACACTGCGTTGGATTTTACCGCTGGTGGTTTTGGGGATACGTTTCACCGGAATGACGTGTGTTACTTCCAATCCTAGGTGCTCGCCAACCAATGAGGTGATTTCTCTGTCAATGGCGATAAACTCTTTCAGGTCCCCGCGGAATAACACGAACATCAACAAGGCGCTCTCCACAGCAACGTCTTGAGTTATTCCGAATGCGGCTACTTTCCCCAATTCCAACTGCGGACTCAGTAGCGCGATGCTTTCCAGGTCGTGGGGAAAATAATTCTGGCCGTTGACGAAAATAATTTCTTTGCTGCGTCCGGTGATGATAAGTTCGCCCTGGTGGACAAATCCCGTGTCGCCGGTTTTTAACCAGCCGTCACCGGTAAATGCCTGCGCATTGGCGGCGTCGTTTTGGTAATAGCCGTGGGTGACATTACCCCCCCTAATTTGCACATCACCCGTGACATCTTCAGCCACCGCCTGGCCGTCAGGTCCGGTGATTTTCACTTCGGTGTTCTTGATCGGCTTGCCTTCAATGGCAAACGAGGCGGCGTCTTTATGATCCCGGGGCAGGAACCTCACCGGGTCACCGGTTTTTATGGCATGACGGTCTATGCTGACACACTTGAACGGTGTATCGGGGTCGGGAAAGCTGACTGCCAGGCTGGCTTCGGCCAAACCGTACACCGTATGCATGGCCGAACGTCTTAAGCCGTGTGCCGCCATGGTGTCCAGGAATTGATCGCAGAGATCCACCGAGATCGGTTCGGCGCCGTTGTAGATCAAGCGCACGCTGGAGAGATCCAAGTCCGCGGCCTTTTCCGGCGTATAGGATTTTAAATAGTGTTTGTAACCGAAATTGGGTGAGCTTAACAGTGTCGCCTTATGTTCGCTGACTTTGGCCAGCCACAGTATCGGCCTGCGGCTGAATAAGTCTGTAGACATTAAATATTGGTTTACATTGTAGACCATCATGTTTATGTGAAACCCGATGATGCCCATGTCGTGCGTTAAAGGCATCCAGCTTAAGCTGCGATCAGAGTCATTCATTTTATCACTGGCTCCGATGCCTTCGATGTTGGCCATGAGATTGCCATGCGTGAGCACCACCCCCTTGGGTTCGCTGGTGGAGCCGGATGAAAACTGGATAAACGCGGTGCTATCTCGTGTCACAGGGGCTTTGACACCGCTGACCGATGCTGTTTTGATCTGCTCGGCAACAAAAGTGTGGATCTTCAATTGATCGGCACTAAGATTGGTGACCTCGCGGGCTTGAGCGGAGGCTAAAAATTGTTGCAAACGGGCAAACGATTTTTCGTCAGTGAATATGCGCCCCTGATCCAGCTTGCTGAGAATGCGAAATAGCTTGGCTTTGTGCTCATCGGAAATGCCAACCGCCACGGGCACCGGGACTATACCCCCCAACAAACAAGCCCAGAAGGCGTTGAGAAATGACTGGTTGTCGTTGATAAACAAAATAAGGTGTTGGCCTTGCTGCAATCCTTGCTCTTGGAATTGATGCAATAGCACCATGGCGTTGTCGTGTAACTGCCGATAGCTGACAAAGGTTTCCTTATCGCTGCTTTCGATGAAAGTGACGCCATGGGGGCTTTGCAAGTGGTCTTCTAACGCGTCAATGATGGTGGTGTACTGCATTGTGGGCCGCTACTTTTTAGATGGAGGTTATGATTAAGATGAAAGTTATGATTTAAATGAAGGTTATGATAAACGCAGTGATGGTTGTTTTTCGGTTTATTCGTTTAGGCTCAGCCGGGTTGTTTTGCACTGTGCTTGCTATGTGTGTCAGAGGCGCAGGTTTTCAGAATGAAAGGTATTCCGCTGTGCGGGCTGTTATAATCGCGCTATCTTACAAAAAAAGCGGCTTGTGATAAAGAATCGAATGGATGGTCTTGTCTGGCTAATCCCCTTTTGCGGGTGTCGCAAGCTTTTCGTGATGGACAATCACGCTTAGGGTCGGGGATGGTGTGGCGCAGTATCGATTAAAAAAACGTCTAAAAATCGCGATCGGCAGGATTGTGCTGAAGATGGTAGTACGGGTTTTATGGACCACTTGCCGTATTGAACCAATTGCCGGGGAAGAACACCTGGCATCATTCATTGGCGAATCAGGTAATACCAAAGCATTTATTCCCTGCTTCTGGCATGAATTATTGGCTTTCGGTGTTTACTATTTGTGGCGGTTGCAAAAACGAGGTGTCAATATTGGTTTTCTGGTCAGTCCCTCCGCGGACGGCGAACTGGGTGCCCGGTTATTGGATTCGTATGGCATTCGGGCCATCCGGGGTTCGGCCACCCGCACCGGCGCCCAGGCCTTACATGCCTTGTATACAGCCATTAAAAAAGAGGGGGTGTGTCCAGCGAACAGTCCGGACGGCCCTAAAGGCCCGGTGCGCGAGTTTAAAGCTGGCACGGTATTACTGAGCCAGCTGACTCAAACGCCCATTGTGCCGTTGGCCTACGCGGCTGATAGAGCCTGGCGGTTGAAGTCCTGGGACCGGTTTGTGATTCCTAAGCCGTTTTCACGCATTAGAATTGTGGTCGGCCAACCCATTTATGTGGAAAAAAAGCTCAGCAAAGACGCCCTGGAGGCGGTACGGCAACAGGCTGAACACGCACTCAATGAAGCATTGCGATCCGCTCAAGAATATTTCTAAGGGCAGACATGAAACCCCGTCAGCGTTGGAAATCTGCGCGCGCAACGCCGGGCGAGTGTGCCAAGAAGGATACAGACTTCTTATGCGATTGCTTGCCTGCGGTGAGTCGCCAAGGCAAAAAAACCGCTTTGGGCTAATGATTTAGAGTGTTGTATACTGCGGTGCATTACGAAGCATGTTATCCCGCCGTTAAAGTGCACGTTAAGTGCATACTTACAGTGCGTACAAAGACCGAACATGAAAAAGCGTGGTAATAAATAGCGGTGCGTTCGGGTTTGTTTCCTGACGCTTGAAGCACAGTGGACCTGCAATAGTGAACTTTCCACGACCAAACTCCTTTTTAAAACTACTGCTGTTTGGTTTTGCGGTGGTGGTGACACCGCTGTTAACAGCGTTGGTTTTTGCGGTGATCATTACCGATCGCATGGCTGACCAGAGCCAGCATGCGGTGTATAAATCCGCCCGGGCGACTCAAAATAGCCGCATGCTGTTGGAGCAAGTCACGGTGATGGAACGCGCCGCCCGTCAGTACCATGTCTTGGGCGATAAAACCTTGTTCAACGCCTATCGGGAAGCCCATGATCAATTTGAAGGAACAGTGACCGAGTTAAATAATTTATTTATTGATCAATCGCTTAAGCAGCAATTGGTCAACATCCGCGAATCCGAGCAACACATTTTAGACAGCTTGCAACGCCATCCATACAACAGCAAACAGATTAAAACCGCCGTCGGTGAATTTGAATCACTGGCCTCCCGGTCCCGGGAAGTATTAAGCGGCAGCCAAACGGTCATCGACCGAGAGGTCGAAGTCATGTACGGCTTGGCATCCAATGCACAACGGTTGTTTTTTTGGTTCGGCATTGCATTGATTCCGGTCATGATTGTCATTGTGGTGGGGATAACGTACATAATATCCCGCCCCGTCGGCCAGATTGAAGCCGCGATTATGTCACTGGGGGACGGCAGCTTTGCCGCGCCTATCGAAGTGGTTGGACCGAAAAATCTGGAAATTTTAGGCGAGCGCCTGAATTGGCTCAGGCAGCGTCTGGCAGAGGTTGAACAGGAAAAAGTGAAATTCCTGCGTCATGTGTCCCACGAATTAAAAACCCCTTTGACGGCATTGCGTGAAGGCACGGATTTGCTTGCCGACGGCGTGGTAGGGCAGTTGACCCCCGACCAAAAGGAAGTGGTGACCATTTTAGGCTCCAATACCGCGCAGTTACAGGGCTTAATAGAAGACTTGTTGAATTTTAGCAGGGCTCATCTCAAGCCTACGGCGCTGGACCAAGACCGGGTCGCGCTGGATAAACTGATGCGTCGGGTATTGTCTGATCAAAAGTTGGCCATAATGTCTAAGCAATTGAAATTGCGTGTAAAATTTGAACCAATCTCAGTCCGAGGTGATAAAGAAAAACTGCGAGTCGTTTTGGATAACTTGTTGTCCAATGCCGTGAAATTTTCACCGCGAAAAGGTAAAGTGGATATTGCTATTCGGAAACTCGGTAACAATGCCGCGGTGGATATCCGCGACTCTGGCCCAGGGATACAGCCTCGGGAGCGGGAACGGGTGTTTGAGGCTTTCTACCAGGGTGAGGCGGTGGCAGAAGGACATATCAAAGGAACTGGCTTAGGGCTTTCTATCGCGCGGGATTATGTTCAAGCGCATGGTGGGCAAATTTCAGTCAATGAAAAGAGTACCAGTGGCGCTCACGTGATGTTGCGGTTACCGATGGAAGTGGCTCAGGGGATTTCATGATAATTATAAAAAAGGGGCTTTTTATAATATCGATAGCGGTATGGGGGGTATTGCTCAGCGGTTGCGAATTATTCGATAACTTACGCCAAGAACCCGAAACCGTGACCACCGAGCCGGTACAAACCGCCCCCGAACCTGAACCCGCCACGGTGATCGAATCGTTTTACGAGGAGCCATCCAACTGGCGACCGGTATTACCCCATGAGCTGGACGCTCATTTTGAGGAATCCGAAGCGTTGTTGAAATTAATGCGCTACTCCCGCCGCATTAAAGAATTAACACCCGAGGAGTTAAACCAGGAATACCAAGCCTATCAAGCGCATACAAAAGAGGAAAAAACGGCCGTTAATATGCAATTGCAACACGCGTTATTGTTGAGCGCCGCGGAGGCACCCTACCGGGACGACAAGCGGGCGAAGACGATTCTGACCAAAATCATCAATAGCGGGGAAAAGCGCGGATTGGTACTCAGAGAGTACGCCTACAGTTTATTAGTGAATATTGAGCAACGCGAACAAGCGGAGCAGCAATATCGGCAGTTACGCAACATTTTAAAGAAAGAAATCGACCGCCGCGAATTATTGGAGCAAAAATTGGAAGCCTTAAAATCCATAGAAGAAAGCATTACCCAACGACAGAATAAGACAGAGGAATCAGCGCCATGACGCGCGGCAGAACCCTGTTGGTGGACGATGATCCGGATTTGCTGCGGCTGATGTCCATTCGCATGAAAGCCGCGGGTTTCGAGGTGAGTGCCGTGGAAAGCGCGGAAAAAGCCCTGGCCAAATTGCAGGTAGTGCGTCCGGATGTCGTGATTACCGACTTGCGCATGGATGGCATGGACGGATTGCAATTGTTTCGCACGATTCACGATATCAATCCCACCATTCCGGTCATCATACTGACCGCCCACGGCACCATTCCTGAAGCGGTGGAAGCGACGAAAAAAGGGGTATTCAGCTTTTTATCCAAGCCTTTTGACGGCAAGGAATTGATTGAACATGTGGACAAAGCCCTGCAAATGTCCGGCGGCTTCGAACAATCACCCCAAACCGAGGAAAATGCCGATTGGCGCGCCGGGATCATCACCCGCAGCCCCGCGGTGGAAGACTTATTACAACAAGCACGCATGATCGCCCAGCAGGACATCAGTGTATTCATTCACGGACCTAGTGGCTCGGGTAAAGAACTCATCGCCAACGCCATTCACAAAGCCAGTCCCCGGCGGGACAAACCATTTGTGGCCATCAATTGCAGTGCCATACCCGAGGCGCTCCTGGAGTCTGAGCTATTCGGTCATCGCAAGGGTTCGTTCACCGGCGCGATCAAGGATCACAAAGGACTGTTTCTCTCCGCCAGCGGCGGAACCCTGTTACTGGATGAAATCGGCGATATGCCGTTGCCATTGCAAGCCAAACTGTTAAGGGTGTTGCAGGAAAGTACGGTGCGGCCCATAGGCGGCAATGAAGACATCGACGTGGATGTACGGGTGATCTCCGCCACCCACAAGGATCTGGACAAGGCCATGGCCGATGGCTCGTTTCGAGAAGATTTGTATTACCGCCTGAACGTAGTATCCCTGGAACTGCCGCCATTGAATAAACGCCGGGAAGACATTCCGTTACTGGCGCAACATTTTCTGAAAACCATCGCGCAAAAAACCAAAAAAGAACTCAGCGCGTTTTCCGATGAAGCCATGGAATTGTTGGTGGGCGCCACCTGGCCCGGTAATATCCGCCAGTTGCTCAATGTAGTGGAACAGGTGGCGGTGTTAACCACCACGCCGATTATCCCGGAGACATTAGTGCAAAGGGCGTTGAAAAACCCTTCCCAAAAGATTCTGTCGTACGCGGAGGCCAAATCCCGGTTTGAACGCCAATATCTATGTCAGCTATTACAAATTACCTCGGGTAAAGTGAGTCAGGCAGCCCGTTTGGCCAAACGCAATCGCACTGAATTTTATCGCTTACTCAGCCGTCACAACATCGATCCGGCTTTTTTCAAAAATACTGACTCCACCGAGTCCGAATCGTCTTAACGGTCAAAACGCTCCACTAAACGTCCCCTATTTTATGTCGCAAATCTGCGACAGTTCAAAACTGATTGATTTCAACCATTTAGAGTTTGAGTCCAAGAGAGTGTCGCATGGCGGCGACACTTATCCCGTCTTCAAATCCATTCTCAGCCCTCAATGCTACGTAACTTATTGTTATATATAATAAAATAATATTGGCACGCCAGTTGCTATATAAACAATACAGCCAAACGTAAAACCTCTCATCGGCTACGAATGGCTCTCCTTAATCGGACTTTCCTTGAGAGGAGTAGTATCAACGCAAGTTGCCTCCAGGTGAACAATGAATGCGTCAGCGGTGAGAGGTTTGGCTGTAGCCACCTGTTGAGTTCATCTAGTGAGGAACTCAAAAAGAGCAGGTGGCAGAAGACGAATTTTACAGGTTTTTCTTAGTTTGCTGTGGAAATAACAGTTTACTGCGGAAAATACAGTTTACTGGGAATAATCTGTTGTTATGTAAAGGTTCTCTTTCCTTTGGTAATGGAGGGTTGCGCCGGTCCCGTCCTTTTCGCCGGCGCGTTTTTTTCTTCCTATTGCTATATGCTTTACGTTCCCCGTCTGATGAGTTGCGCGTTGCAGTTTATAAACGCTTTGTGCGCATGCCTGGATCGCGGCATTTGACCGTATGCATCCCGTTTTTAACAACCGTAAACAATCGCAAACACACGCGAAGAGACTCTGTTTAGTCGTGGGGATTTGTCTTACCGTTATTCCAGAGGGTGAGCTGCTGCGACTGCGCACAAACGTAAGCATTGCCCTGCCTAGGGTGCAAACATATTTTCTCAGCTTTACCGGGCGGAAAATTTACAGCTTTTTTACCTCGGCGCGAAAATACCTGTCTATACTTACTCCCTGTTAGTACCGCTTTACGCAGCCAATTTAACTATAACAAGACTTTAAGTCTCAGACAGAATAGCGCAAACAGGGA
This sequence comes from Gammaproteobacteria bacterium, assembly GCA_022340845.1. Classification (GTDB taxonomy): domain Bacteria; phylum Pseudomonadota; class Gammaproteobacteria; order SZUA-152; family SZUA-152; genus JAJDNG01. The sequence goes on from JAJDNG010000241.1 coordinate 8,936, forward strand.
GTTTCATGCGCAAACATAAATCTGATTAACAAGCCTATGAAGGGCCGTAAAATCAGTAACAACAAAAGGTACCGATAACCATGCAAATGCGATCGTTGGGTCGTTGCATTCGTTGGTTTTTATTCTTTTCTTCCGTCTCTGTCGTGGCCCCGCTGCAAGCGGAACTCATTTTCGCCGCCCCTCCTCAATATGACGAACAGACCGCAAGGGAAATCTATGGGCCGCTTATCCGATATTTGGAACTGATCTTGGGGGAAAACGTCGTCTTTCAATATCCGGCAAACTGGCGTGAATATTCCAAAAATATGCGCGAAGACCGTTATGATATTGTGTTTGATGCCCCGCATTTCAGTTCATGGCGCATGAAAAATATCGAGCACGAGCCGGTAGTACGCTTGCCGGGGACGTTGGACTATGTGATCGTCACCGACCGCCAGGAGAAATACATTAACCGCTTACGGGACCTGGTGTCTGCGCAGATTTGTTCACTGGTGTCGCCCAATTTGAGCACCATGACGGTGTACCACTTATTCGAAAACCCGGTTAACATGCCGCAAATCAAAGAGATAGACGGCTCTTATCATGATGTCTACCTGGCGCTGAAAAAACATCAATGCAAGGCGGCAGTGTTGAGGGAATCCGACTATGAGACGTTGGCGGCGGCCGAGAAACAGCGCATAAAGATCATCGCCAAAAGCCAGGCAATGCCTGAGCGCACAATTACAGTCAGCCGACGGCTGCGCGCTAAAAAACAGGTTATTACCCTCATGTTGACTTCCGTTGAGGGTGCCCGAGCCGGGGAAAACATTTTTCGCGAATACGGCAAACAGCCGCAGGAATTTGTACCGGTTCGCCCGGAGGAATACAAAGATCTGGATAGCTTATTGTCTCATGTGGTGTGGGGTTGGTAAGCGCCCCCAAAGAGTGACATCCGAGAATTTTCGTTGCCGATAACAAATTTTATTAATGACTAATAAAAAACTTATTAGACAGATTGTTTGAAAACGCAGTTGAAAAGGAGGATATTGTCACAGCGGTGCCCGCTGAAGGTAGCTATTGCCAATGGAAGGCGGTGTTATGGGCATCTACATTGCTTAGGCAAAAACTTTTTAGTGACAAAACCAATGAGTCCTAAAAATTTAGTATAAAAACAACGAAATCGGAGGAGAGGCTATATGACTACATCGAAACATTCACTGACCAAACGAGTACTTCCCGCAATATTCGCCACAGCGTTGGTTCCCGCCGGCATGTTCGGTTCAATATCGCCGGCGTTTGCTGAAGAGGACGCCGGTCACAACAACGATTACCGCACGTTTCACGCCGACGGCAAAATTGACACCGGCAAAGTTGGTGATTCTTATACTGCTGAACTGGTGATGTATTTAGCGGGTAATCAGTTCATGGTCATGGAAGAACTGATTAAGGATTTCCAGAGCAAGAATCCGGATATCAAAACGGTCTATGTGGAAACCATTCCCCCCGGGCAGATATTGAAAAACCAGATCCTGAAGCAAGGCGAAGTGAACGGCCAAAAAACGGCACAAAACCCCGATTTATTCGCCAGCGTTAACCAAAACCACCTCAAGCAACTGATTAAAAAGGAAAAAGTCGACAAATACATGATTTACACTCGCAACAAGCTGGAGCTCATGGTTAAAAAAGGCAATCCGAAAAACATCAAAGGCGTGGAAGATCTGGGTCGCGACGACATCGTGCAGTCCCATCCCAATCCCATCACGGAAGGGATTTTTAAGTTTTACGGTTCGGAGATGTTAAAAGACCTGGATTTGCATGCCAAAGTCACCGGCGGCAAAGAGTGCAAAGAGTGCTGGGCCGTTCCCGATAAGACCTGGTTTACCGCACGCCACCACCGTGAAACGCCGTTCCGCATCGAAAACAACCAAGCTGATGTGGGCATCGTCTGGACGACGGAAGTCAAACACGCAATGTCACAAGGCAGAGACGTAGAAGGGGTCGCGATTCCCCAGCCGTATAACAAGCAGGAAAAGGTGGGCTACGCCATCGGTCGTCTCAACCAAGGGCGCAATCAGGATAACGCTGCCAAATTTTTATCGTATCTGGCCAGTGACGACGCCCAGTCCATCTATGAAAAATACGGTTTTCTGCGTGCGAGCAAAGAAGATTTAACCTTGCGTCAATAGATTCCACTTCAGGTTATATATTTACCGATAAAACCGCCCTTTGGGGCGGTTTTTTTTGATATCCAGGCACTACCCCGAAAAAAAACGATTAACGGTATAAGATTTGCTGTATAATCGCGGCCTTTGTGCAGGCAACAAGAGTACGATCTAACCGAATACGATCCCCGCCATTCCGGCATTTATTGAAAAGAGACCATCCCGTGATAGAGAAGTTACGTAATATCGCCATCATCGCGCACGTCGATCATGGCAAAACCACTTTGGTGGATAAACTGCTGCAGCAGTCCGGCACACTCGTGAGCCGCGGCGACGCCCAAGAACGCGTTATGGATTCCAATGATTTGGAAAAAGAACGCGGCATCACCATTTTGTCCAAAAACACCGCCATTAAATGGCAGGACTACCGGATCAACATCGTTGATACGCCCGGTCACGCCGATTTCGGTGGTGAAGTGGAACGGGTATTGTCCATGGTGGATTCGGTATTGCTGTTGGTGGACGCGGTAGACGGGCCCATGCCGCAAACTCGCTTTGTGACTCAAAAAGCTCTGGAACGGGGCCTCAAGCCCATCGTGGTCATCAATAAGATCGATCGACCCGGGGCCAGACCGGATTGGGTGGTGGATCAAACCTTCGACTTGTTTGATCGCCTGGGCGCCACTGATGAGCAGTTGGACTTCTCCATCGTCTACGCCTCAGCGTTAAACGGCTATGCGGGGCTGACCCCGGATGTGCACGGCGGTGATATGACGCCGCTGTTCGAGACCATTGTCAAGGTAGTGCAAGCGCCCGACGTGGATGTGAATGGACCGTTCCAGATGCAAGTCAGCTCGCTGGACTATAACAGTTACGTGGGCGTCATCGGTATCGGCCGGATTTCCCGCGGCAGCATAAAAACCAATACCCCGGTGAGCATCATTGACATCAATGGCAAAAAACGCAGCGCCCGGATGTTACAAATATTCGGGTTTTTGGGATTGGAGCGCGTGGAAGTGCCGCAAGCCAGTGCCGGGGACATCATTGCTTTTACCGGTATCGACCAGTTGGACATCTCCGATACCTTATGCGATCCGGCAAACGTGGAAGCGTTGCCACCGCTGACCGTGGACGAGCCGACGGTGAGCATGACCTTCATGGTGAATAAATCTCCGTTTGCGGGCAAAGACGGTAAATTTCTCACCAGCCGCCAGATCCGCGAACGCCTGGACCGGGAATTAAAACACAACGTCGCGCTGCGGGTGGAAAATACCGATGATCCCGATAAATTCATCGTCTCCGGCCGCGGTGAGCTGCATTTGTCCATCTTAATTGAAAATATGCGCCGTGAAGGTTACGAATTGGGCGTTTCCCGGCCGGAAGTCATTATCAAAGACATCGACGGTGAGCCGCATGAGCCTTATGAACAGCTCACGGTGGATGTGGAAGAGGAGCACCAGGGCACAGTGATGGAAAAACTGGGCGTACGCGGCGGTGACTTGAAAGACATGGTTCCCGATGGCAAAGGAAGGGTTCGCTTAGACTTTATTATCCCGTCGCGCGGCTTAATCGGTTTTCGCACCGAGTTTCTTACCGCCACTCAGGGTACCGGCTTGTTGTACAACGTATTTGATCGTTACGGCCCGCTCAAAAAAGGCGAATTCGGCCAGCGTATCAACGGGGTATTGATTGCCAATTCCAACGGTAAAGCGCTGGGGTACGCCTTATTTAATCTGCAGGAGCGAGGGCGTTTATTTATTGGCCATGGCGAAGAAGTGTACGAAGGCATGATCATCGGCATTCACTCCCGAGACAATGACCTGGTGGTCAATGCCCTGAAAGCCAAACAATTGACTAATATTCGTGCAGCCGGCACCGATGAAAACATCATTCTGACACCGCCGATCCGCATGTCTTTGGAACAGGCGCTGGAATTCATCGACGATGACGAATTAGTGGAAGTCACCCCCAAGCATATCCGTTTGCGCAAAAAATTATTGCTGGAGCACGAACGCAAACGCGCCTCGCGCAGCGCCGCAGCCGGATAAAAAAGTTGTTGGTGAATAGTGGTTAGTGGTTGGCGGTTCGTGAATGAAAAAAACCGCCAAGACGCCTGGATTTTTCAAATCGCTTCTGCTGGATTAAGGTGGAATCGATCGAATGAAATACTGGCGAACCACGAACCACGAACCACGAACCACTTTTTTAAAACCTTGGCGGTTTTCATTCCTTTAATCCTTCCATCAAGCTCCACTGATAAACCCCCACAATAAGCGCATATAAAATTTGGGAGTGACGTTTGTGCAGCGGCCTGATATTCTCTCCACAGAACAGTGCGTTAGGACGGTTAATAACGCGTAAAAAACAAAACGGAGGGGAGACGCTCGATGATAGGTAAAAAAAATGTCGTTTTTGGTTTTTTGTTTCTGGTCATCACGGCCGCTTTGGGCCCTTATATGATTTTCAACTTTGTGCCTGGTGTGGGGGATGCACAGGGGAAAAAACAAGAAACCGTGGGCCGCTTGCAAAACCTCAAACTGAACAATTTCGAAGAAGATCTGGAACCGCTGACCGCCGAACAAATCGCCAAAGCCAACACCGATGGCCTTTTAGCGTTGAATACCTTGATCAATGCCGAACAACCTATTGATATCATTAAAGGCGGTCCCCATGCCCACGGCAACCTGGAGTCCTTGCTCAACATCGCGGTGGGAATCGCATTGTGTTTTATCGCATTGCCGGGATTGTTTAAACAAATCATCAGTTGGATTTTTATCGCCGGCACTTTGCTGCATTCAGGCATGTTGTTCTTAATAGCGCTCTATCAAATGGAATTGGCCAACACCATTCTCAATACCGGCGTCGGACCGGCACTAATTCTGCTAGGCTTATTGTTGTCCGGCATCGCCGCGGCCATCGGTTTCAAGGGCGAGTTCGTCCGGGATTAATCCGTGAATGGCCTGCCGCGTTGCGGCGGGTTCAGCCTCTGCTGTCAATCGGCTGAGGACTGGACAGTTTTGATTTCACGGTAACCCGATCTGGAGTGTAGACAACGTGCACGGACTTTACCCCCGTATTAAACCTTACGCCACCCACCGGTTGGAAGTTGAGTCACCTCATGTATTGTACGTGGAAGAGTCGGGAGTCCCGCATGGTATTCCCGTAATCTTCTTACACGGCGGCCCCGGCGCCGGCACCCAACCGTATCAGCGGACTTTTTTCGATCCAGAAATTTATCGCATTATCTTGTTCGATCAGCGAGGGTGTGGCCAGTCTGTTCCGCACGGTGAATTGCGCAATAACACCACCCAGTCATTGGTAGCGGACATGGAGAGCATCCGGGAATTTCTGGGTGTGGACCAATGGATAGTGTTCGGCGGCTCATGGGGGGCGACATTGGGACTGGTGTATGCCCAGACACACCCGCAAAGAGTCAAGTCGCTGGTATTACGGGGAATATTTTTAAGCAATGCAGAGGAAATCCAGTGGTTTTACCAGGGAGGTGCTGCCAAGGTTTACCCCGATCATTGGCAGGAATTCGAGGAAATCATCCCCGAGCCGGAACGCCATGATATGTTGGCGGCGTATTATAAACGTTTGACGGGCGAAAACGAACTTGCCCGCATGTCGGCCGCCAAAACCTGGGCGCGGTGGGAGGCCAGGACCTCCACCCTGGTGCCCAGTAAAACCGTATTGGACAATTTTGCCGAACCGCACGTGGCCACCAGTCTTGCGTTACTGGAGTCCCATTATTTTATGAATAAAGGTTTTTTAAAACCCAACCAAATTCTGGATAACATGTCCAGAATCGCCGATATTCCCGGCGTCATCATCCAAGGGCGCTACGACATGGTCTGCCCGATGCAAAGCGCGTTTCAATTGTATGCGGCATGGCCCAGTGCCGAATTGGATATCATTCCCGATGCCGGTCATTCGGCCACTGAGCGCGGCATAACCGATGCGTTAGTCAGAGCGACCATCAAATACGGCAAACGATTCGGATCAGAGGCTTAAGCTCCTCCCACTCTCTGAGATAATGGCATGATCGGTTTACTCCAGCGGGTTACCCAGGCCAGTGTCGAAGTCGACGGCGCAATCGTAGGCGCTATACAGCAAGGATTGTTGGTGTTGGTGGGCGTGCAAAAGCACGATGACGAATCCCACGCACAACGGTTATTGGAGCGCTTATTAGGTTACCGGGTATTTGCGGATGCCGCGGGCAAGATGAATCTCAGCGTACGGGATATCAACGGCGGATTGTTGCTGGTGCCGCAGTTCACTCTGGCGGCGGATACTAAAAAAGGCATGCGGCCCAGTTTTTCCTCTGCTGCACCGCCTGCGGACGGCAAACGTTTATTTGACCTAATGGTTACCCTCGCCAAGGATAAATATCAGCCGGTTGCCAGCGGACAATTCGGCGCCGATATGCAAGTGGCTCTGGTGAATGACGGGCCGGTGACATTTTGGCTGGATGTTAAATAAGATTTCCTGCAAGAGTTATTTATTTGTATATCCACCACGAACCACGAACCACGACAACGATGAATATCATCAAAATCATCCATTTAGCCACAGCGCTTATCTCAATTACCGGGTTCACCATCCGCGGTATTTGGATGTTGCGCGATTCGCCTCGATTGCAGCAAAAATGGGTAAAAGTGCTGCCGCACATCAACGACACGGTACTGTTACTCAGCGCCGTCGTCCTGGCTGTGCAAATGCAGCAGGCACCATTTATTAATGGCTGGCTGACGGCAAAAGTGCTGGGGCTGTTGGTGTATATCGGTTTGGGTATGGTGGCGCTCAGATTTGGCAAAACCAAGCGGGTAAAAACTTTAGCGTATTTGTCGGCTATTGCCGTATTTATTTACATTGTGCTTGTGGCAATAACAAAAAATCCATTATTATCCCTGTAAGCACAGGGTTTATTAGTTGGCCGGACGTTATGGCTCTTCGCCGGCGACAGCAACTGGATTGGAGCAAAAATTTTAAGTTTCGCCTCATGGTTACCGATATTTCCAACATGGCTATCGGACTCGCGCACTCAGATGAACTGACGGGCTTTGATTCGTATTTCGACCAGAGTTACGAACGGGTAAAGACCGCAAAAAAAAACGATAAAACCTTTTTTGACGCCTTTTACGATAACTTCTTGGCATCATCCCCCCACATTGCCAACCATTTTCGAAATACCAATATGAAAAGACAAAAGGCGATGTTGGAGAAGTCTTTTTATAGCTTATTTATTTTTTACGCCACCAATAATGCCAACGATTATTTGCGGAAAATCGCCGAGCATCATGGCAAAGCGGGCAACAACATCCCGCCCGATTTATACGATGTGTGGCTGGAGAGTCTGATCAAAACGGTGGCTGAATTTGATCCGGAATTCAACTCAGATGTGGAGCTTTCCTGGCGAGTGGTATTGTCCTCCGGCATTACCTACATGAAGTTCAAATACGACAAATAGATACGCTACCAGGGGAGAAAGGCCGAGTGTCTCTTTGCAGGTAATTATCAGTAGGTAAGAATCAGCAGGTAAAAATCAGTAGGCAAAAAAACAAGCAGCGGGCGCTTCACCGGCTGCTTTGTGTTTCGGGAGCGTTAGAACAACGAACCCGAGGAGGAAGAAACACTTTTTACCGTAACGCTATGCGGTTAAGCGCCCGCTTTACAACACCGTACCAACTATTTCTGAATTACCAACCACTTTCCGAATGACTCACCGATTGTCGGTTGAACTGCTTCTAACCAGGGAGCCTCCTCCTGACATATCCGTAAGGGCATATACATTGCGCTCTGCTTACTTACCCTCACAGGCTTATTCTGCCATTGAAGACTCCCTTTAAACTCACTGCTATTATTCAGTATAGTCTTGACACGTAACTTGCAAAGTAAGGAATGACTCTATTTTGATCTGCGTCAAAAAAACAGCCCCAAGAAATAAGGCGCGGTTAAAAAGGTGGATTTTAAATGTTGTCTGGTACCTGCCGATATAAAATAAACCAGTCGCATTGACAGGGTCTACCCGAGTCTAATACGGTTAGTGAGTCAGAAAGTGACGGCGTTTTAATTGAGACTGTATCAACAGAGGCGGTTTTAATTGAAAATGTCTTCAATTAATTGTGTATTGCCACTTTTTAAGTCGGTATTTCGCGAGATGAAATGCGTTAAATGTACTAATGTTGAATTGCAGCCCGCTTCCTTGGAAGAGGGTCTGCTCTGCCAGCGATGCGACGCCTGCGAAGGCAGCTGGGTGCGCATGCAGGATTATATACAATGGCTTGATCATACCCCGGATGAGGTGATCAAAGCGGTCAGTCAGGATGGCATCGACGTGGAAGACTCCTCGGCGGTATTGATTTGCCCGCAGTGTAATCAAATCATGGGCAAATTCCGGGTCAGCGCTGATATCGAACACCGCATGGACCAATGCGCCAACTGTGGGGGGTTCTGGCTGGATAAAGGCGAGTGGAAATACTTGCAGCGGTTTCATCTGCACACTCGCATCAACACCATTTTCACCGAAACCTGGCAGCGCAAAATCCGCGAAGACTCTTTTAAGCGCAACGCCGAAAAACGCTATTTGACCAAATTCGGGGTTGTGACTTACCAACAAGTGAAAGAACTCAAAGATTACCTTATCGGTAATCCATTTAAAAACCGGGTGGTGGCGTATTTAATGAATCCGGATCCCAAAGTTCCCAGTCACGCCAGGCCACTAAACCAGTCTTATTGTCCCAAATGCAGCAAGTTAATGGCCCGATACCGTTTGCCCGCAGAAGGCGATATCTACGTGGAGCAATGCGATATGTGCGAAGGCGTTTGGATCAATGCCGAACAATGGACGGATATATTGCGCAAAGACGTGGATATCGGTGATGTGTTTACCAAACATGACAAACGCGGTAATCAGCAAAAAGTACCGTATGCCGAACAATATTTTGAAGCCATGTTCGGCAAGGAACTCTACCGCAAAGTGAAATTATTCAAACAAACCCTGGAAAAACACGAAAGCAAGCTGGAATTAATTTCTTACTTGTCCAAAGAAGATTAAATATCCAATGTCCGCTCAAAACACTACAGACCTTCGGCCAGGGTGCCAAACGTATCAATGGCAAACCGTAGATACGGCAAAAAGCAATTACTGTGATTCGATGGTAAGCTGCTACAGTCAACAAACGTTACCGGGCTATCGGTCATTGCGTCCCTGGCGGCTGACATATTAAAGTAGGGAACCACGCTGTCATCTAGACCGTGAAAAAAATATGTGGGTGCCTGGGGTGACCAGTCGTAGATATCGTTTTGCGCGAACAACGCTTTTAATTCGAGTTCCCCTTCACCGGTAAAATCCTGTAAAAATGCACTGTTGAACAAGTCTTGCGGATTTGCGGGCAATGTCGTAACGATAGCGCTACGGCTGGTATCGCCGTAAAAAGCCGAATCGATAAAATCCGCGAGCGCCGCCGGGAAAAAATCGTTGAGCCGGTTTAAACCATACACCGTATTGTACGCTTTCATGATAAAAGCAATGTTATCAGGAGCAGCTAATTGTGTGCTACTGGCAAACTCCACAGCGGTTTGCGAGACATAGTAAGCACCGGCACCGGGCGCGGATGCGGTTACCGTGATGCTGTTAGCGTACTGTTGCTGTAGTTTTTGCTGCGCTGCCAACGTGGCATAACCTCCTTCGGAATAACCACCCAGAAAGACCTGGCCATTATGGCCGATATTGTTATCGGCTAAATAGTGTTGCGCGGCAACAATCAAATCGGTCACCGCCGAGGCCAGACTGTCCCCATGCATATAAGGATGTACCGCCAGCGAGGATTCTCCATAACCAAGGTAATCCGGCGCCACAACCACATACCCTATGGACGCCGCGACCACCGCTTGAGCCGTCGTGAGATACAGTGCCTGGGCCGGGTTGCTTATCGCAATTGATAAGTTCTCATTACTGGGCGCGTCGCTGTCCAAATAAATGGTGCCATGTTGCAGGCTCAGTAGCGGACTGGCGGCATTGGCGCTTTTTTGCGGAATCGCAATGATGCCGGACGCGTTGCCTAAGCTGCCGTTGGGGTTGGTGGTTTTATACGTCAGTTTAAAGTAGCTGACATTGTACGCAGCGGTCACATTGAGCGTTTCGGGCGATGCATTGAGTACAGCATTAATGGTCGCTGAGGAAACGGTTGCTGGAAGACCGGTGGTAATATAATCACCGGCTTGCAGGCTTGACTCAGTGGAGCCATTGTCGCCGGAACCGCTGCATGCGGTGACAAAAAGCAGCGTCAATACATAGTTGACGAGACGGCAATTTGCCCCGTGGATAGATCGCACAAGCATATTTTCTCCCGCAGTGTTACCAATATGGAATTAGGCGCAGTCATTTAAGACCCAGGTTGGCGGTCGCGGCAAATCCATTGACATCTCACTGCAATTGTTTAGATAGTAACCGTTTTATTTAACGTCTGACCAGCCCCGAAGATTCCCTATAATCCTCGTGTTTGGGCTACAATTCATAAGTTATTGCGTCAAAAACAGAGGTCCACCGATGAGCGTTAGCTATACTGTTGATTTTCATGGAAAAACGGTTCAAATTGAATTAACCAAGACCGCCCAAAGCCATCTGGCACAGAATCAAACCCCCTTGTTCGTGGAAATGGAACTGTATTTCAGCTGTTTGATTCGTAAAAAAGTCCGCTTTAACAGCAGCAGGGCCAAAGACAGCGCCATACCGGTCTCCGATCATTTATCGGTGAGCTTCCATCCGGTCATGACCCGCGCTTGCAACAAAGACTACGAAGGCGACGCACCGCCGCTGACTGAATTTCCCATTGAGAAACCGGCCCCGTATGTGCCCCGTTGGTTAAAAATTGATTACAAAGGCGGTGGCTGGCAGGGAGAGTTCGGTTACGACTGATTGTTGGGCGGGCATTGCGTCAAGTCAATAAGCACCCTTTGAAAAACTGCTAGCGTACCCTTATTTAATGGGTAATACTAACGACGAGTTTGCCGCTCAATGTTTATGGAGGAATATATGTCATCCGAATTGAAGGAAAACGTATCCAATACCAATACCTGGGGCAGGGCGCTGTTCATGATCTTGTTCGGGATCATATACTCAGTCGCGGAGGTGGTCCTGGTGGCGGTGGTTGTCATTCAATTTCTGTTCGTGCTGTTTACCAGCGAGAAAAACGCACGCTTGTTAGGTTTTGGCAAAGAGCTTAGCACGTTTATCTACCAGGTCTTTTTATATCAAACATTCAATACAGAAGAAAAACCGTTTCCATTCGCCGATTGGCCTAAAGAAGCAGACGCCGAGTTTGAAGCGATAGAAACCTCGACCAGCGGCAAATCGGAACCTCCCAAACCACCGGAGGACGCATCCAAACCCTCTGACTGAGACTGATCGCCCTGTATCGCTAAGCCCCCTAATATAAAGGAATGTAAAGGGGTCAGAGCCCATATTAGGGCGGGTGGTCGGAATTTGCCGGTATCAAATGATGAACCTATCTCATGTGATCTTTTCCGTTTATCCGTCGTTATCGCCTTTCTCAAATGCGGGGCCGTGTAACAGTAAATTGCAAACTGTGCTTTTCGAAAGGCTCCGCCTTGCCGAAACGCAAAATCGCCTGTTTGAGATAGGTTCACTTATTTCGAATTTGAAGTGCCTGCGCCAGAGGCAGGAGCACTGTCTTTGTGTTTTTTCGCTTCGGACTCCTGCAATTGGTAATACGGGTCGTTTACAGCCTGGTTAGTGCCGTCGGCGACTTGCTGCTGGGAGGTTGCGTCGTTATCGGAAGAGCAACCAGCGAAAAACAATAAAAATAGAGAGATATACGCTATTTTCATCATGATTTTCAAGGCCTTTTGGGGTTGGTCAAATTCCAGTCTATTCAACTTGCGAACGAAATTCAACGCAGTTTATGGCACTGGAAAATGCAATATTGTTTACATTTAGCTAAGACAAAATCATACTCAGCAATCTGATTCGGTGGAGAATATCAATGGGGGAGAGCATGAATAGACGCAATCAAATGGTATTGGTGTTAGTTGTACTCGCACTCAGCGGATGTGCCTCCATGGAGGGTAAATTTTCGGCAACCTCACAAGCCAACGTGGGAGCATTTGCCGATCAGACTATTGCCATGTTGAGCAACTCCGACATGGGTGTTGCGCAAGAGAAGGCAGTCTATGTGCGACATTATATTAATCCCGATTGGGAAGAGGTGCAGCGCTTTTCAGCTCTAGTGAACGAAGCCGAGTTAATGATACGAGGCATTGTTAAATACTCCATCCGCCTGGTGACAATCGCCGAAACCAATAAAACCGAGGAAAAACGCATTGATGCGTACGCGTCTTATCTGGAAGAAATCCAACAAAATGCAGAAGATAAATTGCTTCTACAGCCTGGATATTATGACGAAATTATCGTTAACGTGGGTACCGAAGAAAAATTTCTCGCCGCACTACAGCAAGCGCAGCCTATTGTAAACGGCGTTGGACGGTACGCTCAATTGCTCATGGACGATATCAACGATGCCACAAAAAATCTAGCCCGCAAGTTAGATGTGCAGATCGATACTGAGTACGCCGAAGTGATTGCCTATCAAAAAGCGTTGGAGCAAGAAAAATACGCTGTATTGAGATCGTTAGGTAAAATATACCAATTTTATAAAGGCGAAACCTCCGCTTTCGATGAGTTAATGCAGAGCAATGTCATCCGGGATAAAAAGCTCATACCAAAAGGCGAGCCCAGTGACGAAGACATTCGAAAGATCGCCGAGCATTTGGCCAAGCGCTTGGAAGTATTGTCCAAGATATGGGGGGAAATCGAACCGGATTGGAACAACTACCGTGAAACCCACCGGGAATTGGATCGCCTGCATGCCAAAATCGACCAGGATGCCAATCGTATGCGTGCCATGGTCATTGTGTGGTTGCGGGCGCATCAAAAAATGGCCGCCGGCGTACAAAACCCCGCGGAATGGTTTGACGTTGAATCGGCGCCTTCCCAGCTGTTTCAACTCGGTGTCAAAGCAATCTTCTAATAGTGTGCCAATAGTCGCTTCTCAAATGCCGTAAGTGTTCGGAATATTGTAGTGCCGATGTTGTTATTCTTCATAATTCCAATTTCCCAAAATGCCCAGCGGCGGTGGATTGGTGGGCAGGCGTTACAATGACTTATATCCTTTATCCTTTTGAATTACCGATTTCGGCCATCGCCATGATTGGCATAGCGATTGCGGCATAATGATATTTAAATTCGAGAAACCAGCACGATGTTAACTGTTTCAGATACTGCGAAAATTCTCAATGGCCGTTACAGTGGTAATGACGTGTTGTTTACGTCGGTTTCCACCGACAGCCGCACCATGCAATCCGGCGCATTATTTGTCGCCTTGCGCGGTGAACGCTTCGACGCTCATGACTTTCTGGATCAAGCGTTCAGCGCCGGCGCTGTCGCCGCGTTGGTGCAAGAAGGCCTGGAACTTCCCGCGGACGTCACCGGTTTGCCGCTGGTGCATGTCGCGGATACCAAACACGCCCTGGGCGCCTTGGCGCGCCACTGGCGCAGCCGTTTCGATATCCCAGTCATCGCCATCAGCGGCAGCAACGGTAAAACCACCGTAAAAGAAATGCTCGCGGCCATAATGCACGCTCATTACGGCGTGGAGCACGTACTCGCCACCCAGGGCAATTTGAATAATGATATCGGCGTGCCGCTGACACTACTTCGCCTGCGGGATCAACATCACTCCGCCATCATCGAACTGGGCATCAACCATCCGGGGGAAACCCGGTTGCTCGCCGGGTTTACCCAGCCCACGGTTGGGCTGATTAACAATGCACAACGAGAACACCAGGAGTTCATGAACAGCGTGCAAGAGGTCGCCGAAGAGCATGCGGATTTATTTTCATTATTGCCCCCTGATGGCACGGCGGTGATCAATGCCGATGATCGATTCGCGGACTATTGGCGTTCGGCCGCTGAAAACAGGCGTATAATAGACTTCGGATTGCGAGCCAAGGCGACGGTAATCGCAGAGCATCAACTTAACGCCTTCGGCGCTGATCTGGAACTGCATTGCGGAGGCAACGCGATTAATATCACTTCCAACGCCGCCGGACTACATAATGTATACAACGCCATCGCCGCTGCCGCGGCAAGCTTTGCCGCCGGCGTGGATCTCAAGGCGATCAAAACCGGCATCGAAAGCTTTACCCCGGTAAAAGGCCGCATGGAACGCAAATCGGCTAGACATGGCGGCACCTTAATCGATGATACTTATAATGCTAATCCCGACTCCGTGCGCGCCGCCATTGATGTTTTAGCGCGCATGCCGGCCCCGCGCATATTGGCGCTTGGCGATATGGGGGAAGTGGGCAGCCATGGTGAGGCGTTTCATGCGGAAATCGGGCAATACGCCCGGGAGGCGGGAATAGACATGGTTTTCACGCTCGGAGAACTATCACATACAACCACAAACACCTTCGGAAAATCGGCAGAGCATTTCCAAAGCATAGAAAAACTCATCGACACCATAGCGCTACACCTCCGCTCCCAACCTACTGTATTAATCAAAGGATCGCGGTTTATGCGAATGGAAAGAGTCGTGGACGCGTTGGTTGAAGATCGAGCTTAGTAATAGCAGCGATCAACCAAGAGGGATTTGATTTTCGCGCTTAGGAATGGACCGTGTGATTTGTCGGTGGTGTAGATAGCTATAAAGGCTTTGCAGGAACAGATCGATAAGATCTGTAATTTATGTTTTTGTTCAATTCGAAAAATTTCTTGTTCGCCAAAGCGTAGGTTAGGTTTATACTGTAAGCGGACTTTAATGCTCAGTATAATATTCGTTGGCTTCCACCGTTTTGTTTTCCCGTCTTTACCGTCCGGCAAGTCTGCTTTGGGTAAATGGCGAAAGAATATATAGTGTTTTTGCAATTTATAGGTAACCGCAGACTTGTTTAAGCTAGACAATTCAACACGGGCAACTAGGAGCCTCTAATTCTTTTTCAAGTTTCGATTATCAAGTTTTATGTCTTGGCTCAATGTTATTCACGCGGTGTAAATGCCCACATTCTGCGTTGAGGCGCAGAGTATGCCATACTTATCATCAATCGTAGATTCTGGGTTAGGTGGCGGATTCGATGTTTATCATCTAAAAAATAAAGTATATGGTAAAGAAAAAGAAAACCCGCAGTAACCGACGCGCTTCGAGCGAAAAACCAATAACAAAAACTAAAAAATTGACCAAGCTCCCATGCTTCCCCATTGTCGGCGTCGGCGCGTCTGCTGGCGGCCTGGAGGCATTTTCGGCGCTGCTTCGGGGGCTGCCCACCGATACCGGCATGGCGTTCGTGTTTGTTCAGCATTTGCATCCCGGTTATGAAAGCGCGTTGACCGAGATCCTGGCGCGTGAAACACCCATGTCAGTACAGGAAGCCGGCGACGGCATGACTGTAGAACCCGATCATGTTTACGTGATCCCACCCAATGCGGATCTGGAGGTTAAAAACGGCATTTTGCATCTTGTGTCGCGGCACAAAGAGGATCACCACCGCTTGCCCATCGATCACTTTTTCCGTTTTTTGGCGGAAGACCAGGGCGGCTGCGCCATCGGGGTGATTCTTTCGGGCACGGCTTCCGATGGCGTGCTGGGGCTTAAAGCTATCAAAGCCCAGGGCGGTATCACCTTCGCCCAGGAGGAAAAAACCGCTAAATACGACGGCATGCCGCACAGCGCCATCGCCGCCGGAACAGTAGATTTAGTAATGTCGCCCGCAAAAATTGCCGCGGAACTGGCGCGCATTGCAAAACACCCCTATGTAGTGCAGGAAAAAATCGGCAAAGAGCCCGAACTTTTACCCGCCGGTACCGATAACCTGAACAAGATTTTTCACTTGCTGCGCCGCCACAGCGGTCACGACTTTACCTACTATAAGCACACCACCATTCAACGGCGTATCAAGCGGCGCTTGTTATTGCACAAATTGGAAAAGCTCAGCGATTACGTGCGCTATCTGACAGAGAATCCCAGCGAAGTGGATGAGCTGTTTCATGACATATTAATCAACGTCACCGAGTTTTTCCGCGATGAAGAGGCATTTGACGCGTTAAGACAACAAGTCTTCCCCCGCCTAGCCCAAAAAGCAAAGGAAATGCCCTTGCGCGTTTGGGTGCCGGGATGTTCCTCCGGCGAGGAGGTGTATTCCATCGCCATCGCCTTGCTTGAGCATTTGGGCGAAACGACCAGTGCCCGGGTTATCCAAATTTTCGCCACCGACATTGACGAATACGCCATTGAAAAAGCGCGGGCGGGCATGTATCCGGAGAATATAGTTCAGTATGTCAGCGTTGAGCGCTTGCGCCGGTTTTTCATTAAAGTCGAAGGTGGCTATCAAATCAGCAAATCCATCCGCGATATGTGCGTGTTCGCCATCCAGAATGTAATCAAGGACCCGCCGTTTTCCAAGCTGGATTTGATCAGCTGTCGCAATCTGTTGATCTATCTCGGTCCGGTGTTGCAAAAACGGGTGTTAAACGTATTTCACTACGCGCTTAACATGGATGGCTATTTATTGTTGGGCAGCGCCGAAAGTATCGGTGAGTTTGCCAATCTTTACAGCGCTGTGGACCCCAAGGCTAAAGTGTATATAAAGAAGGCGGTGCCCACACCCCATCATATTGACTTTGTATTTCCCCACGAAAGGCAATTCGTTCCGCCGCCAGCGGGTGAGCAACACTTACCGCCTCCACCCGATCGCGGGCGATTCGATATTCAACACGAAACCGATCGCCTGCTGTTAAACAAATATGTGCCGGCGGCGGTGGTTATCAATGAACAGTTGGACATCGTGCAGTTTCGCGGCCACACCGGGCCTTATTTGGAACCGGCCTCCGGCGAGGCGAGCTTTAACCTGTTGCGCATGGCGCGGGAAGATCTCATGGTGGATTTGAGTAGCGTGGTGAAACAGGCGACGAAAACCAAAACCGGGGCCGAAAAAACCGGCCTGCGAGTGCGCCACAATGGCCATAAGCGGATTGTCGATATTGAGGTGGTGCCCGTAAAAACGCCAAGTGGTGCGGATATGCACTATTTGGTTGTCTTTAAAGATATGACGCCGCGAGCGCAAATTAGCGAAGCACCTGAGGAACAAGAGAAAACAACGCCCGTCAGCGACGAAGAAAAACAGCGCCTGGAACAAGAGCTGGCCGTCACCAAGGAATACTTACAGTCGGTTATTGAACAACAGGAAACCAGTAACGAAGAGTTGCGCTCGGCGTATGAGGAAATTCAATCCAGCAACGAAGAACTGCAAAGCATCAACGAGGAACTGGAAACCGCCAAAGAGGAACTGCAATCCACCAACGAAGAACTCGCCACCGTCAACGACGAACTGGAAAGCCGCAATAAAGAACTCAAACAGACCAATGACGATCTCAACAACTTAATCGGCAGTGTCGGTATTCCCATTCTTATCGTCGGCCAGGATTTGCGCATTCGACGCTACACGCCCGGTATGGAAAAACTGTTTAACTTGATCAGCTCCGACTTGGGCCGCCCGCTTAACCACATCAAGCCTAATATCGAGATGCCGGATTTTATCGCCACGGTCACTTCGGTGATGGATAACGTAAAAAGCCACACCATTGAGCTGCAAAACAGCCAGTCGCACTGGTATTCGGTGCGTATCCATCCTTACCGCACCGAGGACAACAAGATCGACGGCGCGGTCATTGCGTTTATCGACATCAATCAGGTGAAGTCCAGCCTGGAAATAGCCAGCGTAGCGCAACAATATGCCGAGTCGGTGATCGAAGCGGTGCGCCACCCCATGCTGGTGCTGGACAAAGACCTGCGGGTAGTGTCCTGCAGCATGGCTTACCATAACGTCTTTAATGTCACGGAGAAGGAAACCATCGGCAACTTGTTATACCGACTGGGTAACGGTCAGTGGGGCGTGCCGGAGTTACGGGCCAAATTGGAAGAGGTGATGAACCAGGGCAGCGCGTTTGACGACCTTATCATCACCCATGATTTTCCCAACATCGGAAAACGGACCATGCTGATCAGCGGCAGGCAAATTCCAGCGGGCGTCGCCAAAAAGCCCCTGGTGTTGATGCAAATCGAAGACAAAACCGGGTATGAAAAGTTCGCGCTTACCCAACACGATTAAACAGGGACAGCAGCCGACATAAATAGAGTAAATTCTCATGGTCGATTTGACGAAACTCAGCAAGCAACAGTTAGCCAAGCAACTACAGGCCATGCTCAATGACTTGGAGCACGCCAAAAGCGAGGGAGAACAGCAACGCATTCTCCATGACTTGCGGGTGCATCAAATTGAGCTGGAGATGCAAAACCGGCAACTGCGCGAAACACAGCAAAGATTGGAAATCTCCCGGGACCGTTATTCGGATTTATACGATTTTTCTCCAGTGGGTTATGTCACATTGACCAATAAAGGACTCATTGAACAAATCAATCTTACCGGTGCTAAATTGCTGGGCAAGCCCAGAGAGCAAGTGACGGATCTGCCGTTGAGTACTTTTTTGCCCAAAGCAGACCAGCGACATTTTTTCAATTATTTGCACCAAGTGTTCGAATCAGACACCAAGCTTGCCACTGAGTTGCGTCTTAAAAAGGATGACAATACGTTCTGCCAAGTTTATTTGGAAAGCATCGCTGTGCGCGATGAGCAGGGTAAGGCCAACACCTGCCGTTGTGCCATTGTTGACATCTCAGAGAAAAAACACGCCGAGGAATTATTATGTCAGGCGCATGACGAATTGGAACAACGGGTTGAAGAACGTACTAAAGAATTAAATCAAGCCAATAAAAATCTGATGGCGGAGATTGCTGCCCGCGAACAAATGGCTCAGGCGCTGCAAGCCAGTGAAGCCCGCTATCGCTCGGTAGTGGACAGCCAAAGCGAACTTATCTGCCGCTGGCGCCCTGACGGTACGCTTACATTCGTTAATGCGGCGTATTGCCGCAATTTCGATAAAACCCGGGAGGAACTTGTTGGTCACAGCTTCATGCCATTGATCCCGGAAGAAGACCACGCCGGGATTGAGGCACATTTTGCCTCAATGCATAAAGACAATCCTGTAGGCACTCTCGAACACCGGGTGATAGCACCCAACGGTCAAATCCGCTGGCAACGATGGACCAATCACGCCACTTTTAATGAAAAAGGACAGATTGTTGAATTTCAATCCGTGGGCAATGATGTCACAGAGCGCCGCCAGGTGGAAATGGAAGTTAAGCGCTACCGCGAACATCTGGAAGAGTTGGTCGCCCAACGCACGACCGAGTTGCAGGCCAGCAACAAAGAGCTGGAAGCGTTTAGTTACACCATTGCCCATGACTTGCGTTCACCGCTGCGCTCCATCACCAGTTTCAGTCAAATTCTAAAGGCCGAGGCTGCACAAAAACTCAATGACGAAGAACTCGACAGCCTGAATCGCGTCATTTCCTCCGGCAAATACATGGCGCAATTAATCGATGACATATTGCGCCTGGCAAGAATCACCCGCAATGAAATGCGTCTTGAAAACATCGATGTGAGTGCCATGTGCCAACAGGTGGCGGCGCGGCTGAATCAAAGCGAACCCGAGCGCAGCGTCACTTGGAAAATAGCCCCAGGTATCAATGTCTGGGGCGATCATAAAGCCGTGGCGATTCTTCTGGATAATCTGCTGGAAAACGCCTGGAAATTTACCCGCGACGCATCCAATGCGACCATAGAATTAGGAACAAGCTATGACCAAGGCGAGGAAACGTTTTTTGTAAAAGACAACGGCGTCGGTTTTGATATGCAATACGTCAACAAGCTGTTTCACGCATTCCAACGGCTGCACCATCCAAGTCAATTTGAAGGCACAGGTATCGGATTGGCCACAGTGCGGCATATCGTTGAGCGCCACGGCGGCAAAGTGTGGGTACAAGCCGTCGAGGGTGAAGGTGCCACATTTTACATCAGCCTGCCAAAGCGCGCGGAAAGCCGAAAAAATAATTCAACAGCTTTCCACCACAGTTTCCAATAGTATCGCGGCTAAGTGAGACTTATCCTGGCTACAGATACAGCTATAGTTATAGCTATAGGCTAGTGTAATAACTACTAGATAACTGCCAGAGAGCCAAAGGGGAGTCCAATTTCGGTCATCCAATCGCATATGGAGGAGAAGAACTTTACCACGGCAGGTACTTTGCCAGGTTGTATTGTTACGGCAATGTAAAATGGCAGAGGTAAGTAACATAAGTTAAGTAACATAAGTTAAGTGGTGAGGTTCACCTATAACAAAGCCGACCTTGATTGCTGTGCCGGCGACGTACAAGGACTCGGTTATGGTGTCCAGTTTAACTGCAAATTGCCAACGACTGCTCCCGCTGCAAAGCCGAACTTAGATCTGCTATTTATATAATTCAGTTTGTCCGGTCAAATTGGTTTCCTCTATAGTCCAGGCTTAAAAATAGAAACATATTTCTTGCTATAAGCAGAATACAAGGCGTTCATGCCAGTGGCTCAGCTCGTGCTCCATTACGCATTTTTTATGACTGATAGGCCGGTGTCTTATCTACAGTGATCACGGCATTTCCTGTTTTGTGTCCGCTTTCGACATACTTGTGAGCCTCGGCAATTTGTTCCAAGGGATAGCGTTTGGCGATTACCGGTTTTATTTTTCCTGCCTCGACAAGCTCTTTGAGAAATAGCAATTCTTCAGGGATTTCTTCCGCTATCCCGACAATGACTTTTTTGCCGCCCGTCATTGAAGTGATCAGCATTTGAACCAGAAGTGATAAGCCAAATGCGGTTGATACGTAGTAGCCTTTTGTTGCCAACGAGTTTTTTACGCGTGAATACGGTGCTTTGCCCACAGTGTCAAAAATCAAATCGTAGATTTGACCGTTTTTGGTAAAATCCTCTTTTGTGTAATCAATCACCTTGTCGGCTCCCAGCGATTTCACCAATTCCACATTCCTCGTACTGCTTACGCCCGTAACTTCCGCCCCAAAGTGCTTGGCTAGCTGGACCGCGAAAGTACCAACGCTTCCGGATGCGCCATTGATCAGAACTTTCTGGCCACTGCGGATATTGCCTTTTCTCAGAAAGTACAAAGCGGTTAATGCTCCCACTGGAACGGCAGCGGCTTGTTCATAGGTGACACTGTCTGGTTTTATCGCCACCAACCCGTCTTCAGGCAAAGTTACATACTCGGCATAGGTACCCGACCCGAATCCGGTGGATCCGAAAATCGCGTCACCTTTTTTAAATCGTGTGACATCTTTGCCGACGGATTCAATTTCCCCTGCCAGCTCATGGCCTAATATGGGATTCTTGGGTTTCATGAGACCGGTGAAAAACCTTGCAAAAAATGGGTCACCCTTTCTAAGGTGCCAATCCCCTGCGGTTACCGTGGTTGCGGATACCTTTATCAGCACTTCGTTGTCATTAGGCATTGGTTTGTCGACCTCTTTGAGCCGCAAAACATCCGCTGATCCGTAATTTGTGTATACAATCGCTTTCATGAACGCCCTCCTGGTTATATTGATTCGGCTATTTCTTGTTGATGATAATAGTTGTGAAAAAAACCAAATTCTTGATAGTTTGTGCTGTCTCATGAAATTAACAGCGCTTAAAAGGTATTCGAGTTGGGCTTAGCCTGAAATATGCAAAAAAATCTTAACCTTATTCAAGGTCTGGTGGACCAGATCGAGGAAAATTTAGCCGATGACATTAATATTGTCAGCCTGGCTGAATCTTTTGCGATGTCGCCGTGGCATTTTCAAAGACTGTTTAAAAGCCTGGTGGGAGACACATTAGGCGGCTACATCAGAGGGCGCCGATTAACAAAAGCCGCAGAAATGCTAATGATATCCGACCTGGGTATTATCGATATTGCATTCAGCGTTGGCTTCAATTCGCATGAAGCGTTCACCAGATCATTCAAATCCTATTTTAAGCTGTCGCCAAAATCTTTTAGAAAAAATAAGTCCGCTATTTTATTAAGTGAAAAACCACGCCTAACGGCGGAGTTAATTGACCACTTATGCCAAGGCATTGAGCGCGAACCCACCATTTGTCAGAGAAAGGCGCAGACTATAGTGGGTTTTGATACCACAATACCATCACCCTTTGTCTCTAATGAGAACTACTGTGAGTTATTGTATACGCCCTGGACCAGCCTTATAGACAGGCAAACAGAAGTTCAAAATAGAATACCAAAAACGTTTTATGGATTATCGGTCAGCAGATCGGGTGATTTTACCGAAGACACTCTCGATTACATCGCGGGCGTGCCGGTCACTTCGCTCAGCGAAATTCCAGCGGGCATGGTTTCATATGAATTTCCCGAGCAACGCGTGGCGATGTTTGATGTTTTCGCCGGTGTAGAAGATACCGTGGCAAAGACGGTGGACTATATATACGGCTATTGGTTGCCAAATTCGCCTTATACCAGAGGCCGCGGAAATGACTATGAATTATTTGAAAATGTCAGCAGCTTCGAAGATCCTAATCTAAAATCAAAA
>JAJDNG010000262.1 GCA_022340845.1 Gammaproteobacteria bacterium
TATTTTCTCATCTTAGGGATCGTCGCGGTCATTTCCACCGCGTACTTGTATCTCAGCGACACTTTTTCCAGCATAGGCAGTGCCCTGCATCATGGGATATTTCAGGCCGTGTCCATTGGTACTACCGCCGGCTTCACCACTGCAGAGTATTATGCATGGCCGGGATTTTTGCCGGTGTTGCTGTTGTTTACCAGTTTTGTCGGCGGGTGTGCCGGTTCCACCGGAGGTGGCATGAAAGTCATCCGTTTTTTGTTGTTGTATAAACAAGGCATCCGCGAGATTACCCGTTTAATACACCCCAATGCCTTGATTCCGGTAAAAATCGGCAAAAAAGCGCTGCCGGAAAAAGTCGTCAATGCCGTGTGGGGATTTTTCTCTCTGTATGTCGCCTCATTTGTGGTGTTAATGCTGTTGATGCTGGCTTCCGGGCACGATCAAATCACGGCGTTTTCAGCGGTGGCGGCCTGCATCAATAACCTGGGGCCCGGTCTTGGGGATGTGGGTGCCCACTATGGGAATATCAACGACACGGCCAAGTGGATATTATGTTTTGCCATGTTACTGGGGCGTTTGGAGATATTCACCTTGTTGGTGTTATTGACGCCGGCATTTTGGCGTAAATAACCGTCATAAGTAACGGTAACTCGTAACCGTAACAAGTAACCGTAACAAGTAACCATAACAAGTAACCATAGCGGTACTTTATCGAAGTAAAAAAACAGCAATGCCAATCTTCCTGGCATTGTTATTTTGATATTAACCACGAAGGTATGAAGAGCGCGAAGAATCTAAGCGAGCCGCCAAAAAGGAATTTCTGTGCGGAGAAACATAAACGCTACGAATCATCCATCAATCAACAAAATGAATGTCTTTTTATTTTTCTTCGTGCTCTTTGTGAGCTTCGTGATGATGATTACCCCCTTCGCTGTGAAGACAAGGACAGTAGTTGGTTGCACTTTTAAATGTCCCCGCAATTTCAATGAGCGATAAATCCGATCAACAAAGCAAATGGAATCTGCGCTATGCCAGCGGCGCGAGTGGAGCATTGCCCCGGCCTGCGGAAGTATTGAGTGAAAACCGGCATTTGCTGCCTAAAACGGGGACGGTCCTGGATCTGGCCTGTGGTTTGGGCGGGAATGCTTTGTTGCTGGCACAACGTGGCCTGCAAACCCATGCCTGGGACATATCAAACGTGGCGATTGAGAGGCTGAATGACTTGGCGGCTTCGCAAGGGCTGCTACTGGATGCTGAGGTTCGTGATGTGGTGCGTTGTCCACCATCGCCAAACCGTTTTGATGTCATTGTGGTGAGCCGGTTTTTACATCGCCCACTGGTTCCCGACATCATCCGGGCGTTAAGCGCTTCAGGATTGGTGTTCTATCAAACTTTTATTGAGGATAAGCCGGCTGATGTCGGTCCAGGTAATCCGGAATATCTCCTCTCGGAAAATGAATTGTTGCAACTTTTTTCTGCGCTGCGGATTTTGCTGTACCGGGAAGAAGGGCGGGTGGGAGATATTGCACAAGGCTTTCGCTATGAAGCGATGCTGGTCGCGCAAAACAGAGCCTGAACACCCTAAGCCACGTCGATTCGGTCTCCGTGGCTTTAGGGTGTTCAGTTGATGGCTTCGGTCTGCACGGCCCGCTCGACTATGTCACGGGTGAGTTCAGGCGCCAGGAAATTGATAAATACATACACATATTCGCGCAGCAAGCGGCCGCGGTGCATGCAAATGTAGGTGGTGCCCGGCTCAAACAAATGACTGGCATCGATCATGGAGAGGTTGCCGTCTCTTTCGTCCATGGAGGACGCGGCGACCAGGCCAACTCCCATACCCAGGCCGACGTAGGTTTTGATGATTTCCGAGCTCATGGCGGTCAGCGCGATATTGGTCATCAATCCCTTGTCGTCGAAGGCATTGTTGATGGAGGAACGGCTCATAAATGTGTAATCGTAAGTCACCAGGGGATACGCTGCTATCGCCTCCAAGGTCAAAGGTTTGACTTTCTGCAGAGGATGGTCCGGCAGGGTGATGACAGCAATGTTCCAGGTTTTGTAGGGCAACATAATCAGTTCATCGGACACCGTCTCCGGGGCCGTCGTGATGGCGAGATCCGCTGTGCGGGATAACACCATGTCAGCCAGTTGTTCCGGATTTCCCTGGTGGATGCGCAACTGGATGCCCGGAAACTCATTGGAAAACCGAGTGATGATGGCGGGCAAACTGTGGCTGGCATACGCCTGGATGGTGCCCACCGACAAAGTGCCCTTGTGCTGATCGTTCAGCTGCTCGCTGACTTGATGGATATTTTCGGTTTCCGTCAGGATGCGCTCCGCCATGTCGATGATGGTTCGACCAGTGGGGGTCGTGCCCACCAGCCGTTTACCGTGACGCTCGAAGATTTGCACATTGAGCTCTTCCTCGAGTAGCCGAATTTGGGTGCTGATGCCGGATTGGGCGGTGTGCAAGCGTTCTGCGGCACTGGAAACATTGAGCCCTCTCCTGGCCACTTCGCATATGTAGCGTAATTGTTGTAGTTTCATGGCTTTATATCTTCTGCAATGATTAAGAATAATTAATAAATCAGAAATAAATATATATTAATATTAGATTATATTTCAGGAATCTTTATATAAGATTATGGACCAACTTTAGCGGAAATTAAATTGGATAAATACCGTTCAAAAGTGTGACTTATTACCCATTTTCGATGTCTTCTTCTGGCAATTACCCTTAAGGTCTGCTCCCACCCGCCGACTACATGGTCATTATGTGTTCATGGCCAGTCCAGTTACTGTTGAGAAATTCTCGCCTAAAGAAAAACGGAGTCGACTAATGACAAAGACCTTGCATTTGCGTGGTTATCTACTTGGTGCCGGATTATTGGTATCTGCTTCAGCGTTGGCCGACAACGGGGCTATGACCGACAGCTATTTTGACCAGGGGTTGGTGTATTACAGTCAAGGCCAATATCAACAGGCATTGGCGCAATTTCATCAAGCGGTAAACGCGGGCGAAACCGGTGCAGACTATATGCTGATGAAAATGCACACCGAAGGACTGGTTACCCAAGGTGGTGCTCAAAACGGTACCCGGGATGTTGCCAAAGACGCTTCGGCCGCATTCAAATGGGCACAAAAAGCCGCTGAAAGCGGCATCGCCCAGGCCCAGTTTCGCCTGGCTGAGATGTATGCCAACGGCACTGGCACCACAACAGACCACCAAAAAGCGGTTCACTGGTACCGCGCGGCGGCTCGTCAATATCATCCTCTGGCCATACAACAATTGGCGCGGCATTATGAAACCGGGTTAGGCGTGGCAAAAAACCAAGTCGAAGCCGATCGCTGGTATGGGGTTGCGGCATCTGAATTGGACGTTTTCGCGCAAAAAGGCGATGCCGGCTCGCAAAACCGCTTGGCGAATCTGTACGAACAGGGTAAAGGCGTGAAAACCAACCCGCCGGCGGCCGCCAACTGGTATCGAAAAGCGGCATTGCAAGGATTGGCGGATGCGCAATTTAATCTAGGCCGACTTTTGGCTTATGGCGATATCGAACGCAATCTCAATGAAGCCATCTATTGGTTGCAAATGGCCGCCAAATCCGGTCATCAAGATGCGCGCGTCATGCTGGCGACAGTCACCGAGGCCGCGCAGTCTGAAGTGGCTTTCATTGATCAACAATATGATTAAACGTGTCGCCTGAAGGCACGAAACCGGCAGGCGCCATTACCAATCTACTAGTAATAATCGCTATTACTAGCTCTTATTACTGGCCCTTATTATTAGCCATCTTTATTTGGCCGTTTTTAGTTTAGCCGTTTTTAGTTTAGCCATAGAACCCCGGTTCTCCCTGAGGCCGCCTCTTAAAGCGTTTATAAACCCATTGGTATTGGTCCGGACAGATCTGGATACATTGCTCCACGCCTTCATTGAGTGCTCTGCACGCGGCGACCATATCCGTCGAAGCAATGGCCGGGGGAGCGGGGATGACGTGCATATGATAGCCCTGGCCTCGGGGAAGCCGCTGCGCAAACACGAAAAACACCGCGGCCCCGGATTTTCTCGCTAACCGCGGCAATAAGGTCATGGTGTTGGCGTCAATGCCGAAAAACGGGGCATAAACGCCACCGTCTTCTCCGGGGTCCTGGTCGGGTAATATTCCGATAAATTCATTCCTGCGAATGGCGTGATACAGCGCTTTGACCCCTTGGGCGTTCGTCGGCACCAGCCGGCTGCCGCAACGTTCTCTGGCCGAACGCACGAATTGATCGAACTCGCTCATTTTAGGCGGCCGGTACAACGCGGTCAGTGGAAAACGGCTGGCCCAGTACAAACCCACCATTTCCCAGGCACCGATGTGCGGTCCGGCCAAAATCACGCCACGTTTTTGCTCTACGGCTTCCAGTAACGCCGCTTCGCCGCTGATCCCTTTGACTAAACTCAAGAGTTTCCGCCTAGGCCAGAGCCACAAGGCGCCCATTTCAGTAACGGTTTTGCCGGTTTCCAGGAAGCTGCGTTTTACCAGAGCGGATTGTTGTGCTGCGGTCAAATGTGGATAACAGAGCCGAATATTGGTTTGGCAGATTTTCAGGGGCTTGTTGGGGAACCACATAATCATGCGTGCCAGTACGACGCCGCAGGCATGGGCCAGGCGTAACGGCAACAATGACCAGAAGTGGATCAGGAATCGAATAACGGAAGCGCGCATGTAAAGAGATAGAAATTGGGGGAGTATTTATTAGTGTTGTATTTCATCTGGATTATATTTTTTTACCACGAAGAGCACGAAGCACACCATGTGATGTTTGGCGCAGATTATACCGTAACTGGGGAAATTATGATGATGCGAGTGGAATTTTGAGTGGGAAAAAACGTATTTGTTTTTCTTCGTGCTCTTCGTGGTGAATAATTATTTTTTCATGACATCAGAGTTGCGAATATTGTATTCCTGGGTCATCAATGGCTTGATGGTCATCAGCAGGTTTTTAAACAGGTTTTTATTGTGTTTTTCTTCTTCTGCCAGCCAGGCTTTCATGTGTTGGCGTTGCTGTGGCTTGATCACGCACGCCGGACAACTCTCCGCGATCACCGGCAGATTGGCTTCTTTGGCGTAAGCCACGGTCTGGCGCTCACGCACATACAGCAGCGGCCGCACAATTCTTACGTCCCGATGCTCGTTCAAATACATGGCTTTCATGGTGCGCAATTGACCGCTGTAAAAAGCCGACATTAAAAAGCTTTCCGCCAAATCATCCAAATGCTGGGCCAGCGCCAATACGTTATAGCCTTCGCGCCGCGCGGTGGCGTACATGATATTGCGTTTAATGCGCGCGCAGTAAGTACAATGCGAGAGCTTTTGCATGTGACTGATGCTGCGTTGCACCACGGGCTGGCTTTGATAAAAATATCGAATCCCCAACTGTTGCATATAGTCTTTTAACGGTGAGGGATCATAACCGGTTTTTTGTGGATCGACGGTGATGGCGGCCACTTCAAAATCCACCGGGGCGTGGCGTTTGAGGTGTAATAACACGTGCAGCAGCGTTAACGAGTCCTTACCGCCCGAAACCGCGGTTAACACACGGTCATTGGGTCGTATCAACCCGAAATCGGTAATGGCGCGGCCTATAGGCCTGATCAACGATTTCGGCGGCTTGATGGGGATTGTAGTGACACTCATTGGCCATCAACACTATAATTTGGGTTATTCCTATGGGTAACTTGATGCGGTGGTTTAGTGTAGAGACAACCCCTAACGCTGGCAAACTATCCCCTACACTTGATCATCGCGCCATTATAATAACGACATTTTTTTGAGAAGATTGAATTTGCGCCGCATGATCTCACATTAACCCCGCCAACTATGATAACCGAAGGATGCCATCGTGAGTGACACCAATGTCAGTAAAGTCAAAGGATTAACCCCTCAACAAGCCTATGAACTGTTGCGCTCGGAGCCCCGCGCCGTATTAATCGATGTACGCTCCGAAATGGAGTTTCTGTTCGTGGGACACCCCGTGGACGCCATCCACATCGCCTGGATAGACGAGCCCGACTGGGACATCAATCCGGATTTTGTGAAACATGTCCGCCAGGTGATGCTGGGCGGGCTCAGCCGCATCAGCGAGCAAAACAGCGCGCCGGTATTGCTGATCTGCCGCAGCGGCAAGCGTTCCCTGGAGGCCGGCGAAAAACTTGTCGAGGCGGGTTTTACCGAAGTGTATAACGTGCAGGAAGGCTTTGAAGGCGAACTGGATGATAATCACCACCGCAGCAGCATGGGCGGCTGGCGGTTTCATGGGTTGCCGTGGGCGCAATGTTGACACCTTTTTATCACCCAGATTTATCATCCAGGCGCCGGGGCGAAGTATCGCTACGATTTTTTCCACGCAGCACACGAAGCGAAAAACAAGTTGTTATGAAACTTTCTTAGTGTTTATCGTGGTGACAACCGGCCTGCGGCGTTTGCGCTACTGGATTTAAACCCCACAACCGCAAGTCGGTCCTATCGCTTAATCGTGTTAGAATAGCGGCCTTTTGGTTCGCAATTTCCCGGAAATGACTATGACTGCTTTTGAAGAATTATTAAAACAACGTATTTTGATTCTAGACGGTGCCATGGGCACCATGATCCAGACCTATCAACTGAGCGAAGCCGATTTTCGCGGTGAACGCTTTGCTGATTGGCCCAGCGATTTGCAAGGCAACAACGATTTATTGTGTTTGACCCAACCGCAGGTCATTCGGGATATTCACAGCGCTTACCTGGACGCCGGCGCCGATATTATCGGCACCAATACCTTCAATGCCAACGCCATTTCCATGGCCGATTACCAAATGCAGGATCTGGCGTATGAGATCAACGTGGCCGCGGCGAAAATCGCCCGGGAAGCGGCCGATGCCAAGTCCACGGCGGACAAACCCCGCTTTGTGGCCGGCGGTCTGGGCCCCACCAATCGCGCCGCGTCGGTGGTGGTGGATGTGAACAATCCGGGGTTTCGCAACACCAGTTTTGATGAACTGGTAAAAGCCTACCGCGAGGCCGCGCAAGGCCTGATTGACGGCGGCGCGGACGTACTCATCGTGGAAACCATTTTCGATACATTGAATGCCAAGGCCGCCATTTTTGCCGTGCAAGAGGTGTTTGCCGAAAAAGGCGTGCAACTGCCGGTGTTGATTTCCGCCACTATCGTGGATGAAGCCGGGCGCAATTTGTCCGGGCAAAATACCGAAGCCATATACAACTCCCTGCGTCACTCGAACCCAATCTCCATTGGCCTGAACTGTTCCCTGGGGCCGGACAAATTGCGCCAATACGTGGAGGAACTCGCCGATATCGCCGACATCTACGTGTCCGCGTATCCCAATGCGGGCCTGCCCAATGAATTTGGCGAGTTTGACCTGGAGCCGGAGGACATGGCCAAACAAATCGGCGAATGGGCGCAAAGCGGGTTTTTGAACATCGTCGGCGGTTGTTGCGGTACTACGCCGCCGCACATCAAAGCCATTGCCGACGCGGTAGCGCCTTATCCCCCCCGGCAGGTCAAACCCCATGATTTCACCACCCGCCTGGCGGGCCTGGAACCGTGTAACATCACCGCCGATTCGTTGTTTGTGAACGTGGGTGAACGCACCAATGTGACCGGCTCGGCCAAGTTCAAGCGATTGATTTTAGACGATAATTACGAACAAGCCCTGGACGTGGCCCGCCAGCAAGTGGACAACGGCGCGCAAATCATCGACGTCAACATGGATGAAGGCATGCTGGATGGCGAACAAGCCATGGTGACGTTTTTAAACCTCATCGCCAGCGAGCCGGATATTTCCCGCGTACCCGTGATGATCGATTCCAGTAAATGGAACATTCTGGAAGCCGGTTTGAAATGCATCCAGGGCAAAGGTATTGTCAACTCCATCAGCATGAAAGAAGGCGAGGCCACCTTCATCGAGCACGCCCGTTTGTGCCGACGCTATGGCGCGGCGGTCATCGTGATGGCGTTTGACGAGCAAGGCCAGGCCGATACCAAAGAGCGCAAAACCGCCATTTGCCAGCGGGCGTATAAAATACTCACCGAGCAAGTGGGATTCCCGCCACAGGATATTATTTTCGATCCCAATATCTTCGCCGTGGCCACCGGCATCGAAGAGCACAATAACTACGGCATGGACTTCATCGAAGCCACCGCCTGGATCAAACAACACCTGCCGCACGCGTTGATATCCGGGGGCGTGTCCAATGTGTCGTTTTCCTTCCGCGGCAACAATCCGGTGCGCGAAGCCATTCATGCGGTGTTTTTGTATCACGCCATCAAAGCGGGCATGGATATGGGCATCGTCAACGCCGGTCAATTGGCGGTGTACGATGAATTGTCCGAAGAGTTGCGCGAGGCGGTGGAAGACGTCGTCCTGAACCGCCGCGATGATGCCACCGAACGGTTGCTGAACATTGCCGATAAATACCGCGGCGACGGCAGCAGCGTGGCCAAGAAAGAAGACCTGGCCTGGCGCGAGCTGCCGGTAGCCGAGCGCCTGGCCCATGCCCTGGTCAAAGGCCTGGATCAATATGTCGTGGAAGACACCGAAGAGGCGCGCCTGCAATTCGAGCGCCCCATCCAGGTGATCGAAGGACCGCTGATGGACGGCATGAACCATGTGGGTGATTTGTTCGGCGCGGGAAAAATGTTCCTGCCGCAAGTGGTGAAAAGTGCCCGGGTAATGAAAAAAGCGGTGGCGCATTTAATCCCGTATATCGAAGCGGAAAAACAGGAGGGCGACAAAGCCGCCGGAAAAATCCTCATGGCCACGGTCAAAGGCGACGTGCACGATATCGGCAAGAACATTGTCGGGGTGGTATTGCAGTGCAATAACTTTGAAGTGGTCGATCTGGGCGTCATGGTGCCGGCGGCGAAAATTTTACAGACCGCCCAGGAAGAAAATGTCGATATTATCGGACTGTCCGGTTTGATCACGCCCTCACTGGAAGAAATGGCGCATGTTGCCAAAGAAATGCAACGCCAGGGTTTCAACGTACCGCTGCTCATCGGCGGCGCCACCACGTCACGGGCGCATACTGCCGTAAAAATCGAGCCCAATTACGATTACCCTACCGTGTGGGTTAAAGACGCCTCGCGCGCCGTCGGCGTGGCGCAGAATCTGATCAGCGACGAGTATCGCGCCGCCTATGTGGAGAAAATCAAAGCGGAATACGAGGAGGTGCGCATCGCCCACCAGGGTCGGCAAGCCAAGGTAAAATGGCTCAGTCTGGAACAGGCTCGAACCAACAAGGTCAAGCTTGAATGGCAGGGTTATGAGCCACCGGCGCCCAAACAGCCCGGCGTCAACGTATTCGAAGACTATGATTTACAGGAAATTCGCCAATACATCGACTGGACGCCGTTTTTCCACAGTTGGGAATTAAAAGGCAGTTATCCGAAAATTTTCGACGATGCGGATAAAGGCGAAGTGGCCAAAACCCTGTTTCAGGAAGCGCAAGCTATGCTGGAGACAATCATCGCGGAAAAATGGTTGCGCGCCAAAGCGGTGATCGGTTTGTTTCCCGCCAACTGCGTGGGCGAGGACGATATTGAGGTTTACACCGACGATGCCAGAAAACAGGTATTGATGACCTTGCACAACCTGCGACAGCAGCAGCAAAAACCCCCAGGCAAGCCCAACCGGTGTTTGAGTGACTATGTAGCACCCAAAGCAAGCGGCTTAAAAGACTATGTCGGCGCCTTTGCAGTGACCGCGGGCATCGGCATCGAAGCGCACGTCAAACGCTTTGAACAAGCCCATGATGACCACAGCGCCATCCTGCTCAAAGCGCTGGCGGACCGGCTGGCCGAAGCCTTTGCCGAACTCATGCATGTAAAAGTACGCAAGCACTATTGGGGTTATGCCGCCGATGAAACGCTGGACAACGAGGCTTTGATCCATGAACAATACCGCGGTATACGCCCGGCGCCGGGTTATCCCGCCTGTCCGGATCACACCGAAAAAGCCCTGTTGTGGCAGTTGCTGGATGTGCAGGAAAATACCGGGATTGCATTGACCGAGAGCTTTGCCATGTATCCGGCCGCCTCGGTGAGCGGATTTTATTTTTCCCATCCCGAAGCACGGTATTTTGCCCTGGGTAAAATCAATCGGGATCAAGTGGAATCCTATGCGCAGCGCAAATCCATGACCGTGCAAGAGATGGAGCGTTGGCTGGCGCCCAATTTGGGTTATGAATCCGATTAATTCCTGTGTTATAAAACAAGTTTCCGGATCATGATGTCCGGCATGGGATTTTTTATCACGAAGGACACGAAGACCGCCAACAATAGTCCTGCTTGTTTGGCCTGGCGTTTTTATAAATAGAGTTAAAAAACAGAAGTATTACCGATGAAAACCAAAACCGAAGATTTACGCATCCTGGAAATCACCGATGTTATCACTCCGTCTCAGTTGCACGAGGAGCAGCCCATCGACAACGGGGTTTCCTCGACGGTGACTCAGGCGCGCCAGGAAATTCACAACATCCTGACCGGTGATGATGACCGCTTGCTGGTGGTCGTGGGGCCTTGTTCCATCCACGATCCCAAAGCGGCACTGGAGTATGCGCAGCGCCTGAAAGCGGTACGTGACGAGTTGCAAAAAGAACTGTTGATTGTCATGCGGGTGTATTTTGAAAAACCGCGCACCACCGTCGGTTGGAAAGGGCTTATCAACGATCCCAATCTGGACAACAGCTTTGAAATCAACAAAGGGCTGCGCCTGGCCAGAACCTTATTGTTGGACATCAATGGCATGGGCGTGCCGGCGGGTACGGAATTTTTGGATTTGATCACGCCGCAGTATCTGGCCGATTTGGTCAGTTGGGGCGCCATCGGGGCACGCACCACCGAAAGCCAGTTGCATCGTGAACTGGCGTCCGGGTTATCCTGTCCCATCGGCTTTAAAAACGGTACCGACGGTACGCTGACCATCGCCATCGATGCCGTCAGGGCGGCCAACCGGCCGCATCATTTTCTTTCCATGACCATGCAAGGGCGTTCGGCGATATTTTCCACTGCGGGTAACGAAGACTGTCATGTCATTTTGCGCGGCGGCAAACAACCGAATTACGATACCGACAGCGTCAATTTCGCCGCCAGGGGACTGCGCGAAGCCGGATTGGCGGAGCGTTTGATGATCGATTTAAGTCATGCCAACAGCCGTAAGCAATTCGACAAGCAAATCGAAGTGGGCGCCGATGTGGCCGGTCAAATCGCCAAAGGTGACCAGCGCATTATGGGGATCATGATTGAAAGTCATTTGACCTCCGGTCGCCAGGACGTCAAGCCCGGACAGGAACTGGTGTACGGACAAAGCATTACCGATGGCTGTATAAGCTGGGAAAAAACCACGCCGTTGCTTCGATTGCTGGCCGATGCAGTCAATTGCCGGCGCAGCGTTGACAAACTCTAGCGCCACTCAGACTTCAAGACAAACACCCACGAAGGCACGAAGGACACAAAGAATTAACATTCAAAAAACCTTCGTGTCCTTCGTGCCTTCGTGGTTACATTTTTTACTTCACCCCAAATCCATAAATCAGCATCTTGCGCATTAGCGCCAACCCGTCGCTGTAGGGTACCGTGCCATTGTCGCGGATGATTTGTTCGCCTTCGGACGAAGTGGCGAAATTGATGAAGTCCTGCACTTTTTTAGTGGGTGAAGGTCCGGTGACCAAATACAAAGGCCGGTACAATCCGTAAGTGCCGTTGCGCACGTTCTCATACGACGGCACTTTGCCGTCAAAGCTGGCGATTTTGACATCCCGTTTGCGCGCGCTGCTGACGCCGGTAATGCCGATGGCGTAAGGGTCTTTTTCTATTGCTTTTTCCAGGGGGCCGGAGGATTTCACCACATAATCAGTGTCGAAATCGACGGCGCCATCCTGGAAAAGATATTGGCGAATGGCGTAGCCAACCCCGGAAATCGCGCCTTTGCGCACGTAGAGATGGATGGGGGCGTTAGGGCCGCCCAGCTCGCGCCAGTTTTTGATTTTGCCGGTATATATCGCTTTGATCTGATCGGTGCTGAAGTCACTGACCGGATTGTTTTGGTGGATGATAATGGCCAGGGCGTCCCAGGCGACCGGGTGTAAAGAAGCGTGTAATTCAGAATGATCCATTTCCGGCAGAGTCATCCGGCAGGTACCACCCAGGTCGATGCGCAGATTGACCGTATCGCGTATACCGCGAGTGGCGCCACCGCCTTCCAGCACGATTTTTATATTGGATTTGGCTTCATAGGCGCTGGCGAGTTCTGCCATGAAGGCTTTTTTGGTAATACCGCAACCGGCCCAATAAATTACATTATTTTGCTCATTGGCTGCATACACAGCGCAATTGGCTGTGCTCAATATTAGAGACATTACAGCCGTGGAAAAAAACGTCAGAAGAGTAACATGAGACTTGAAAAGCTTATAGGATTGCATACGAAACATTCTCCACACTGCGACAATAAGACAGAATCAGGGTAATTAACTCTATGGTAACTGTTATCAAAGTAACACTTAATAAGTAACAATGAAAAAGTGACTATTATTAGAATTATGATTGGTGGTGTAACTACTATTGCTGCGAAAATAATACTTAAAGATTCATTAACACGCCGTAAAACATAGGGCGAAATTCAACATCAGAAGGACCGGTAAGGAACCGTCTGCCCAGGGACCGTGAATTGCAGTCTCGTAAGGGTTTTCCACATCGAAACCAAAGCCACACGCCTGTGCCGGCAGGAGTTTTTGTGAAAAACACGCAACGTCAGCTTTTTGTTGAAATTTTTATAACTATAGCTGCAGCTGCTGGGATAGGTTGAACGCTATAACATACACCAATCGTGCTCAATATGCCATTGTGGGAGCGAATTGAGGTGGGCTTTATTTGTTTCTTTCGCTGGGAAAGGGCGCTGGAAAGGGTAGACGGAAAGGGGCCTTAAGGCCCCTTTCTTTGTGCCAGAGTTCTATAAGGTTATGCCACTTTACTGGGCGCGGGTTGCGGTTTGTCGGTGCTGGCGTTGTCCAAGACATCGACGGTATCGCTTTGGATGGAGATTTTACGCGGTTTTAGCGCTTCGGGAATCTCCCGTTTCAGGTCGATGTCCAGCATGCCGTTTTTGAAACTGGCTCCAATCACTTTGATGTGGTCGGCCAGCTGAAACTGGCGTTCAAAATTGCGTGCTGCTATGCCGCGATATAAATACTGTTTGCTGTCCTCATTTTCGGTTTTTTGACCGCTCACGGTCAGCGTGTTGCCTTCCACTTCTATGGAAAGATCGGCTTGCTGAAAGCCGGCCGCAGCCATGGTAATGCGGTATTGATCTTCGCCGGTCAATTCGATGTTGTACGGCGGATACGTGGGACGTTTTTGCTCATTGCGCAGGTTGGCGTCCAGCAAAGAAGCCAAATGGTCAAAACCAATGGCAGAACGGTATAAAGGAGAAAAGTCGATAGTTCGCATAATCATATCCTCATGGTGAATTTTTCAAGCAATATGAATTTAAAAGCCCATCATTAAGATCAGGCGCCATAGATCCTGTATCGAGGGTCGCGGAACCTGGGTGATCCAATCCGGATCTCGCTACATGGATCGCGTAAACCTCCAGTGAGCATTTACGCCCTCATAAAAGTGGGGTTAGGCTGAGATTTTTCAAGCAGAATTAATACTCCCCGATTCAATGACTTAGAGCTTTGATTCCTGGCATGGGCAAGCCATGATATTGAAATGTGATGTCATTGCTTCAATCCGTTGAGAAAAGGCAAGGGAATTGCAAAGAATTGGCAACGAATTAGGGAACAGAGTAACCATAGCCATCTGAGGAAATACATTCGGCACTGAAAAGGCGGTTACCGGCAGAAAATCCATGGCGAACGATAGAGTAATGGTTAATCCGATCTTTGGAGTGTTGCGTTGAATCACCACATATTTTGTTACGGAACATTAATGTTTACCGAAGTGTTTGAAGCGGTAGCGGGTGTTGCCATTGAAAAACAAACCTGTGTACTTCCCGGATATGAGCGATTGAAGCTGAACGGCCAAGTGTATCCCGCCATCAGGGAAAAGCGGCACACATCAGTACCGGGTGTGTTATATCGTGGTTTGTCTCAATCCCAGTTACATCGTCTGGATCAATATGAAGGCGATGAATATCTACGTGAACTGGTCATGGTGCGCACCCACCTGCATCGGTACTATTCGGCGTGGGTTTATGTGCTGCAACCCAAATACAATAATTTGTTATCTCAGGAAAGCTGGGATCCGGTAGAGTTTGAAAGACTCTATTTAA
>JAJDNG010000286.1 GCA_022340845.1 Gammaproteobacteria bacterium
CTGCTTAGGTTCTGAAAACTAATTGTGCAAAGTGGATTTCAAACTTCACAGTTCGTTGTTCAATAGCATCGCTCGTGCCAAACGGGTTATCTCAAACATAATCAATAAGTTAATGGAATAATTGGGGGTGAGGGTTTTCTAATTTATCAACTCCGGCGCACTAATTTTGTGCGAGGGATTTTAGTCATGCTTGTTAATGGGGCGTGTCATTGAGAGTATGTACGAGGTGCGCCGATGTGATGTTTGCATACAACACTTTCGCATCGCAGATGGTTGTGATGTGGTGGAAATCCAACAGGCAATTTAAGTGATTGGGCGGTTGAGGGAGCGCGTAGCATGGAACGTTAGCCAATACATCGGCGATGTAATACGCTTCCGGTGCTGCGCAGGATTTGATTAATCCTGTAATAAACCTTGGTGTTCGATAAAATCGATGATGGATGCCAAGCCTTGGGAGGCTTTTAAATTGGTGAACACAAAAGGCCGTTCGCCGCGCATCTTTTTGGCATCCCGCTCCATCACTTCCAGCGACGCGCCTACGTAGGGCGCCAGGTCGATTTTGTTGATGACCAAGAGATCGGATTTGGTAATGCCGGGGCCGCCCTTGCGGGGAATTTTGTCACCGGCGGCGACGTCGATGACATAGATTGTGAGGTCCGATAATTCCGGGCTAAAGGTGGCGCTTAGGTTATCGCCGCCGCTTTCAATGAATACTATATCCAAACGGTCGAATTTCGCCTGTAAATCGGCGACGGCCGCCAGATTGATGGAAGCGTCTTCGCGAATCGCGGTATGCGGGCAACCACCGGTTTCCACCCCCACAATGCGTTCCTGCGCCAGTGCCTGGCTGCGCATCAAATACTGGGCGTCTTCCTGGGTGTATATGTCATTGGTCACCACGGCGATCTGGTATTTGTCGCGCATGGCTTTGCAAAGCGCATCCACTAACGCCGTTTTACCGGAGCCGACGGGACCGCCCACGCCGACTCGTAATGCTTGTGAAGTTGTCATTGTATGCCTTGTTACCGGTTGTTTATAAACACACTAGGAGCGAAATAATCGCGTATACTGGGTTTCGTGTAAAGCGCTGGCGATGGCGAGTCCGGGGGCAAATGCGCCAATATCAGCTTCGGGCAGAGACAAACCCTCGTCGATCAAGTCGGGAATCAACTCCAATGCGCCAGACAAAATTCGTTGTCCCGCCACTTGGCCTAATGGGACTAATTTAATGGCTGCCGCGACCTGGTTTTCCGTCCATGCCCATAAATAACCCATAGCGGCGTCCTGCAGTGGTATCTGCCAGTGCACGGCGGCCAGTGCAAACATATTGGCAAAACCACTGTCTTTCGTAGCAGGCCACAGTGTGGCAGCCGGCACATCCAGTCCTATCAGCAACTGCCGTAATGAACCGCCCAAATAAGCGTCTTCGGACTTCAGTTCGGCAGACTCTCGGGCGGCCAACAAAAAGTGGTTCCATTCATCAATGGTATCTCGATCTTGCTGCTGCCAGGCCTGATACAGCAAGCCCAATACCGGTATATCCAGGCGGCTCACATTGTTGCCCAATATACCGCTGATCCATTGCCTGGCGCCGGCTTCATCGTGAATCCAGCCTGACTCAATCGCATACTCCAGTCCTTGCGAATACGCATACGCACCAATCGGCAAAGCGGGGCTGATCAATTGCCACAGCCGTAACGACGCAATGTTGGATTGAACGTGTTCCGTAGACTTATTCATGGCTGTGCTCGTGATGGTGATGATGGTCGTGACTGTGAGTATGCTTATGGCCTGAGTGCTGATAAGCGCCGCTTTCCGGTTCAAACGGCGCGGTTTCATGTTTAACCGCAAGCCCCAATGATTCCACCATTTGATCGAGCACATGATCTTGCAAATAGCGTAAGCCGCTTGGCGTGATTTGCAGCGGGACATGCCGGTTACCCAGATGGTAACAGGCTTTTTGTAATAACAAATAGTCCGAGCTGGTGATGCTGGATACGGCTTCGCTGGCCGCGTTTAATTGAATGACTATATCGTTTTCCGCTCGCAAACAATCACCGCCGCGCAACACCTCGCCTCTGGGCAGCATGATACCCACTTCCTGACCGTTGTCTAATACCGCGCGAAAACGGCTTTTTTGACGTAGCTCAAAGGGCAAGGTGAGTGTGGCTTGAGCCTCAGTGCTTTGCGCCAATTTTTCGGTGACTTTTAATACCAATTGAGTTTCCTTTGGCCGCTTGTCAAAACAAAAAATACCGCTGCGCCAACGGTAACACATCCGCTGGGTCGCAGGTTAACAGGTTACCGTCGGCACGCACTTCATAGGTTTGCGGGTCCACTTCGATTTTCGGTTGATAATGATTGTGGATTAAGTCTTGTTTGCCTATGCTGCGGGTATTGCTCACGGCGCTCACCATTTTTTGCAGTTTCAATTGTTCTTTTATACCGTTGGCTGCAGCGGCTTTTGAGACGAACGTGACGCAAGTGGCAGCGCGGGCTCCGCCAAAGGCGGCAAACATAGGGCGGTAGTGCACCGGCTGTGGCGTCGGAATGGAGGCGTTAGGATCTCCCATGGGCGCGGCCACGATCATGCCGCCTTTGATAATGAGCGCCGGTTTGGCGCCGAAAAATGCCGGTTTCCACAATACCAGATCCGCCAGCTTGCCCACTTCCACCGAACCCACGTCATGGGCGATGCCGTGCGTGATGGCGGGATTGATGGTGTATTTGGCGATATAACGCTTGGCGCGGAAGTTATCGTTTTGGCTGCTGTCTTCGCTCAGCGGACCGCGTTGCAGTTTCATTTTATGCGCGGTCTGCCAGGTGCGGCATATGACTTCGCCAACACGCCCCATGGCCTGGGAGTCGGAAGCGATCATGCTGAAGGCGCCCAGGTCGTGCAAGATGTCTTCGGCGGCGATGGTTTCACGACGAATGCGCGATTCGGCAAACGCCACGTCTTCGGGTATGTTGGGATCCAAGTGGTGGCATACCATTAACATATCCAGATGTTCATCGATGGTGTTCACGGTGTAAGGCCGCGTTGGATTGGTGCTGGAGGGCAGCACATTACTCTCACCACAGGCTTTGATGATATCGGGGGCGTGGCCACCGCCGGCCCCTTCGGTATGGTAAGTGTGAATGGCGCGGCCTTTAAACGCGGCGATGGTGTTTTCCACAAAACCCGATTCATTCAAGGTATCGGTGTGAATGGCCACTTGCACATCGTGGCTGTCGGCGATCGTTAAACACGTGTCTAAGGCGGCGGGCGTGGTCCCCCAGTCTTCATGCAGTTTCAATCCCATGGCGCCGGCTTCGACTTGTTCTGCCAAAGGATCGGGCATGCTGGCGTTGCCTTTACCGAGAAAGCCCAGGTTCATGGGCAAATCTTCCGCGGCCTGCAACATTCGGTGAATGTTCCACGGCCCCGGCGTGCAGGTGGTGGCATTGGTACCGGTTGCCGGGCCGGTGCCGCCACCCAGCATGGTTGTTACTCCCGACATCAATGCTTCTTCGATTTGCTGCGGGCAGATAAAATGAATGTGGGCGTCAATGCCGCCTGCGGTGAGGATCATGCCTTCACCGGCAATGGCTTCGGTGCCGGCGCCGACGATGATGTTCACATCGGGTTGTACCCCGGGATTGCCGGCTTTACCTATGGCGGCAATGCGGCCGTCCTTAATGCCGATGTCGGCTTTGACTATGCCCCAATGATCCAGGATCAAGGCGTTGGTGATCACCACATCCATGGCGTCTTTGGATGTGTTTTGACTTTGCCCCATACCGTCTCGTATTACCTTGCCACCGCCGAATTTGACTTCATCTCCGTAAGTGGTGCGGTCTTGCTCCACTTCAATGATAATGTCCGTGTCGCCCAGGCGGATACGGTCACCGGTGGTTGGACCGTACATTTCAGCGTAGGCTTGCCGGCTGATTTTTGTCATTGTGTATTCTCCTTTGGGAGGTTTTCCAATATGGGCCTCCCCTATAACGGGCCCATGATTTTTTTGTTAAAACCATACACGTGCCGGTCGCCGGCGTAGGCGACCAGTTCCACCTCGCGCTCCTGCCCGGGCTCAAACCGCACTGCCGTGCCCGCCGGGATATTCAAACGGTAGCCACGCGTGGCCTCACGATCGAAATTCAGTGCGTCGTTGGTCTCGTAAAAATGATAATGTGAGCCCACCTGCACCGGACGGTCGCCGCTGTTGGCTACGCTCACGCGAATGGTCTCGCGGCCGGCATTAAGCTCTATGTCTCCGTCTGCAATAAAATATTCTCCGGGTATCATGCGTTGTCTCCCTCGCGGATCATCAGGAAATGGGATTGTGTACAGTGACCAATTTGGTGCCGTCAGGGAAGGTTGCTTCCACTTGCACCTCGTCGATCATTTCGGCGATGCCGTCCATGACATCGTTGCGGCTGAGTAAAGTCGTGCCCAAGCTCATTAATTCTGCCACTGTCTTTCCTTCGCGGGCGCCTTCCAGAATCGCGGCGGAAATATAAGCCATTGCTTCAGGATAATTAAGCTTGATGCCTTTGTCTTTACGGCGTTCCGCCAGCAAGGCGGCGGTGAAAAGCAACAGTTTGTCTTTTTCTCTGGGGGTTAATTCCATGGTTGTTTTCTCCGTTGCGCTATGTTGTTCAATAAAGTTTGCTGATTAAGTATTCCAAATTCTAGGTATACAGGCTTCACGGTTCATGCAAGCCGGCCGGATTGCGGACCAGATGGCCGTAAATACATTTTTTGCCTGTTCGCCATGATGGCCAAGATAACGGCATACCAGCACCTTGTTGATCAATGTGGCGCTGCACAAATAATCCGTTTGTGCAACGATTGCCGTGCGCGCCAGTTCCAATATGGGTTTGTCGGCAGGATAGGCGATTAAAGTGGCAGTCACGGTAAATGATTGCAGTCCCCAGGGCGCCTCCAATATAGGGTGTCCGCCATGCAACAGGGCACGTTCAATAAATAAGGGGACATCGTATTGATACAACTCGAGCTGCTGGCGAAACAATCCGTTCGAAAAAGCTTCACCGCTTGCGGGTCTGCCCAGGCAGGTAATTTCCCAGCCCATAAAACGGCTGTTGTCGTTAAGCTGAATGCGTGTAGTGGAATGCACCGCGCAGCCGTTAAATAAAATCGTTTCCTGCGGCAACCACTCCAGGCAAGCATTTTTCTCAATGCTAAGCCGTTGGTCGAGGTGTGCAATGGGGCCCGCACTGCGATAAAATTTATTCGCCGCAGGTGTGGTGATCAATGCCTGCGATGCGTCGTGATTGGTGACGTTGATAGATAATGTGTCGCCCCCGACGATACCGCCCGGCGGATGAATAATATAAACATGACACAGTCCGTTTTCCGGATAAAACGGTTTCTGTACCACTA
>JAJDNG010000004.1 GCA_022340845.1 Gammaproteobacteria bacterium
TATTACGGCGATTCAATCGCACACTGATTAGATAAAATTATTTATTCACCACGAAGCACACGAAGAGCACGAAGAGCACGAAGAAAAACAATTTAAAAACTAATCCATGAACTTTGACGCACTTTCAAATCAAGTAATCGGCTCAGCAATAGAGGTTCATCGTGATCTAGGCCCAGGTCTATTGGAGTCAACCTAGGAACAGTGTTTGATGCATGAATTGACCCAGAAAAACATAAAATGGCCAGCACAAACCCCGTTACCAGTTAACCACAAAGGTCTACATATTGAATGCGGCTATCGGGTTGATCTTCTAATAGAAAACAGCTTAATAGTAAAATTAAAAAGCGTCGAATCGCTACAACGAATCCATGAAGCTCAGATTTTAACGTACATGAAAATGGCAAATATCAAAACCGGTTTACTTATAAACTTCAATGTCAAAGTTTTAAAAGCCGGTACAAAGCGATTTGTATTTTAAAAAAAATGCATCACGAAAAGCGCGAAGCTTTGAATACCTTCAATACGTTCTTTCTTGGTGCCCTTCGTGCCTTCGTGGTTAAATACAATCTATACAAATGAAGATACTAGTCATCAACTGCGGCAGTTCATCCATTAAATACGAGTTATTTAATATGGAAGAGCACACGGTATTGACCTCCGGTGTACTCGAACGCATCGGTGAAAGCAACAGCAAGTTAAAGCACAAATGGCGGACCGTTGGCAGTCGCCTGGATGAGAAAATCTACGAACAAAAGATAAAAGACCATCAACAAGCCTTCGATTTAATTCACCGCGCGATGCGCGAATCCAAGGTTATGAAGGACCTCAGTGAACTGGCCGCGGTAGGCCACCGAGTAGTGCATGGTGGAGAAGCGTTTAAACAGCCTGCTCTAATCGATGACACCGTACTTGAGGGCGTGCGCAAAGTTACTCCGTTGGCGCCGCTGCACAACCCGGCCAATCTCACCGGCATCGAAATTGCGATGAAGATCATGCCCAATATACCGCATGTCGCGGTGTTCGATACGGCGTTTCATCAAACCATTCCGGAATACGCCTTCCGCTATGCTTTACCGGAGGATCTTTACCAATCCCATGGTGTACGCCGCTACGGTTTTCACGGTACCTCTCATTACTACGTAGCTAAACAAGCTGCACATCACTTGAATGAATCACTGCACTCGCTCAACCTGATTACATTGCATTTGGGCAATGGCGCCAGCGCCGCAGCCATTCGCCAAGGCGAATGCATGGATACCTCCATGGGACTTACGCCACTGGAAGGCTTGATCATGGGCACGCGCAGCGGCGATATCGATCCTGCCATTCCTTTTTATCTGGCCAAACAAACCCATTTATCTTTTGCCGATATCGACAACTTGTTGAATAAGCAAAGCGGTTTGAAAGGCATTTGCGGTTATAACGACATGCGGGAAATACACCTTCAAGCTCAAAACGGAAATTCCTCAGCACAACTGGCCATAGAGATGTATTGCTATCGCATTAAAAAATACCTCGGTGCGTATTGCGCGGTACTGGGCCGGGTGGACGCTATAGTATTTACCGCTGGAATCGGCGAAAATGCAGATTTCATCCGCGAAAAAGTGTGTGATGGCTTAGATGGTTTAGGAATCTGCCTGGATACGGAAAAAAACCAATGGCTAGGTTCAGATTGCACGGACATTAGCACAGCAGGGTCACCTGTAAAAATACTGGTGGTACCCACGGACGAGGAATGGGAAATTGCGCAGCAAACATTGAGTTTAGTGGTTAGTGGTTAGTTGTTAGTGGTTAGTGGTTGGATTTAGTCATCTGCGTTTGGTTCTATTACTCACTTTCTCCACGAATCA
Organism: Gammaproteobacteria bacterium; assembly: GCA_022340845.1. GTDB lineage: Bacteria > Pseudomonadota > Gammaproteobacteria > SZUA-152 > SZUA-152 > JAJDNG01. The sequence goes on from JAJDNG010000004.1 coordinate 1,851, forward strand.
CGAGCCACGAACAACGAATCACCAATTCTTTAACAAGGAGACGTACAATGGCAATTCACAAACTGGCCGGCCAACCGGCCCCCGCAGACAGTTTAATCGATGTTACCGCGTTAGAGCGGGCTTATTACGAACAACAGCCTGACATGGACAACCCCAATCAGCAGGTAAGTTTCGGGACCAGCGGGCATCGTGGCAGCGCCTTACAAAACAATTTCAATACCAGCCATATTCTCGCCATCACCCAGGCCATTTGCGAATACCGCCAGGCACAAGGCATTAGCGGGCCGTTGTTTCTCGGCAAGGACACACATGCCTTATCCACACCCGCCCAATGCGACGCCATAGAAGTGTTGGCCGCCAATGGTGTGGAAACCGTCATTCAAGCCGACGATGGCTACACTCCGACGCCGGGAATCTCGCGGGCTATTCTGACTTATAACCGCGACAACAAAGACCGGCGCGCCGACGGCATTGTGGTGACACCTTCGCACAATCCACCGGCAGACGGAGGCTTCAAATACAATCCTCCTCACGGCGGCCCGGCGGACACCGATGTCACCGGATGGATTGAGCAGCGCGCCAATGCATTGTTGCGCGAAGCCAACGCCGGCGTCAAACGATTACCTTATGCCGAAGCGATTAAGACGGCCAATATTCATCAACAAGATCTCATCGGCCCCTACGTGGAAGACCTGGCATCGGTCATAGACATGGCAGCCATAGGTAAACAGTTGAAGATCGGCGTGGATCCGCTGGGCGGCGCCGCGGTGGCCTATTGGCCACGAATTGCCGAACGATACGGGCTCGATCTCACGGTGGTCAATCCCAAGGTAGACCCGACTTTCGGATTTATGACGTTGGATCACGACGGCAAAATCCGCATGGACTGCTCCAGCCCTTATGCCATGGCCAACCTGGTGAAACTCAAAAACCAGTTCGACATTGCGTGGGGTAACGACGCCGATGTGGATCGCCATGGCATAGTGACACCTTCGGTTGGTTTGCTGAATCCCAACCATTACCTCGCGGTTGCTATTAACTATTTACTCACCCACCGACCGCAATGGCCAGCGGCGGCAGCGGTGGGCAAAACCTTAGTCAGCAGCGCGATTATCGACTACGTTGTTAAGGCGTTAGACCGTAAAGTCTATGAAGTGCCGGTGGGTTTTAAATGGTTCTCTCCTGGACTGTTTGACGGCTCCATCTGTTTCGGCGGTGAAGAAAGCGCCGGCGCCAGCTTCCTGCGCCGCGACGGCAGCGTCTGGACTACCGACAAGGACGGTATTATCCTCGGACTGCTCGCCGCTGAAATCACGTCGGTCACCGGCAAAGATCCCGGCGAACACTATCAAGCGCTCACTGAAAAATTCGGCACACCGTGTTATACCCGCATCGATGCCCCGGCTTCACCGGAACAGAAAAAAGCCTTTAAAAATTTGCTACCGGAAAGCGTCACCGCCTCGACGCTGGCTGGTGATCCCATCACGGCTAAACTTACCCGTGCGCCCGGTAATAACGCCGAAATCGGCGGACTAAAAGTGGTTTCAGAGGGAGGCTGGTTTGCGGCCCGACCATCAGGCACGGAAAATGTTTATAAGTTGTACGCCGAGAGCTTAAAAGACAAATCGCATTTAGACACCATTGTCTCTCAAGCGCAGGATATTTTGTCACAGGCACTTAACCCTGGTTAGAAAAATATAACCACGAAGGCACGAAGGGCAAGAAGGATACACCGACTTATTTATGTATAATCTTCGTATCCTAAGGTACCCATCGTGTTCTTCGTGGTGAAATAGTCTTTTCTCTGATTCAATTGCGCAGGAAAACACCGCTTATGAACCCATCCATAAACAAAACCAAAATCGTCTGCACCATAGGCCCGGCCTCGGACTCGGTCGAAACCCTGGAAAAACTGCTTAAAGCCGGCATGAATGTGGCGCGGCTGAATTTTTCCCACGGTGACTTCAGCGGTCACGAGCAAGTCATCAAAAACATACGCCTAGCCTCGAAGAGCACGGGGATTCGGATAGCCATTATGGCAGACCTCCCCGGGCCCAAGATCCGAATTGGGATATTGGAACAAGAACCCATTGAACTCAGTGAAGGCAACCAAATCGTTTTGACCACCGATGATATTATCGGCAATGCATCTCGGGTGTCGGTCAGTTTCGACAAACTTCCGCAAGTGGTTAACGCCGGTGATACGCTTTTCATTAATGATGGCTTAATCCAGCTGAACGTGGTTGGGGTAAAAAACCAGGACATAATCTGTAAGGTGATTGTGGGTGGAGAACTGCGCTCGCGCAAAGGCCTTAATCTTCCCGGTATAGAATTGGGCATCAGTGCTTTTACAGAGCACGACCGCGCCTGCCTGAAGTTTGCCTTGGAGCACGGTGTCGATGCCGTCAGTCAGTCTTTCGTGGCTTCGGCTGCTGATATCGATGCCGTGCGGCAATATGCTCAAGAAGCAGGACGCGTACCGTTTATTATCGCCAAAATAGAACGCAAGCAAGCATTGGAGAATATCGATGAAATCCTCAGGGCTACCGACGGTATCATGGTGGCACGGGGCGATTTAGGCGTGGAAATTCCCATAGAAGAAATCGCCGTCACACAAAAGCAACTGATGCAAAAAGCCAATAAATACGGCACCCCGGTAATCACCGCCACACACATGCTGGAATCCATGGTGGAGCACCGCCGCCCCACCCGCGCCGAAGCCACCGACGTGGCCAATGCCATTCTCGATGGCACCGACAGCGTCATGTTATCCGGCGAATCAGCCATGGGTAAATACCCCGTGCAGGCCACGGCTATGCTTGCCAAAATTGCCATGGCGACCGAACCCAACAGACCGCAATACCGCACCCGGCAAAGTTTACGCCAGGATTCTGAAACCAGAGACCAGGCAAACGTAGTGGAACTAATTGCGCTCAGTGTTCAGTACACTCTCGACCGCATACAACCGGCTGCCATTTTAGTGCCGACTCTCAGCGGTAGCACGGTTCGTAATATCACTCGCTTTCGCCTGCCAGTATGGATCACCGCATTCAGCCCCAACGAGGCCACGTGCCAAACATTGCAGTTCTCGTACGGCATCAATCCGGTGCTGGTGGAACAAGACCTGCCGGACTGGGACGCGTTTTGTAAACAGTGGTTGAAATCGCAGGGTATCACCAGCGGCCTGGCGTTATTGACGCAAGGGCCATCGGAATTAAATCCCGGCGGTAATCATCGGATGGAAATATTGGAGTTACACTAGAGATCACTGGCTATGATACCTAAAATGAATCGCCTGCGGTTAACCAGTGCTTTAATTACGCCTCTATTAATCATTGGCTGTACGACTGTCGCCGTAAAATATGATACGTTATACGGTCCATCTGCGCCCAAAAACCGCATCATGAGCGAGGCGCAAATGAAGGCCAACCATTTCGTGTCGTACGCGAACGAAGTACAGCCTATACTTGCGCAACGCTGCGTAGTGTGCCACGCCTGTTATGATGCGCCCTGCCAACTTAACTTAACCTCCGGCGAAGGCGTGGACCGCGGCGCCACCAAAGCGCCGGTTTACAACGGAGCGCGATTTGTCGCCAGCGAACCTACGCGCCTGGGCGTCGACGCCACTACCACACAACAATGGCGGGACAAAGGGTTTCTCCCCGTATTAAACGAACGGAATCAAAACGAACAGATCAACCTGGATCAATCCTTGTTGTATCAGATGCTCATTTTGAAACGGCGTAACCCCTTGCCCACTGAGGGGCGCTTGCCGGCAGAGTATGATGTAGGCACAAGACTGCATGTTGATGAAGGTTTTCTGCATTCCCAACAATGTCCCGACATTGAAACGTTCCCGCAGTTTGCCATCAAACATCCGCAATGGGGTATGCCGTTTGCGTTTCCCGGATTAAGTCGTAAGGAATTCAAAACCATTGAAACCTGGCTGGAACAAGGCGCTTTGTTCGAGCCGCCAAAACCGCTGCCCATCGCATTAACGCAAGCAACGGACAATTGGGAGGCTTTTCTTAACGGCCCGTCGAAAAAGCAAAAACTCATGGCACGTTATCTCTACGAGCACTTATTCCTGGCGCATTTATATTTTGACGATCTACGAGGCAATGATTTTTTCAACATAGTGCGCTCCACTACTCCCCCGGGAGAGCCCATTGAAATCATCTCGACCATCAGACCATACGATGATCCAGGGGATAAGACTTTCTATTACCGCCTGCAACATTACGATCAAATACTTGTAGACAAAACCCATTTACCCTATGCGCTCAACCATGCCCGCATGGAACGTTTCGAGGAATTATTTCTCGGCGCAGACTACTCCGTCAACGAATTACCATCCTACAACCCTATTACCTCATCCAATCCATTTCAGACTTTTAAGGCGATTCCTTCCAAGAATCGTTACCAGTTTTTACTCGACGAAGCGGAATTTTTCGTGGCCGGATTTATTAAGGGACCTGTGTGCCGGGGCTCAGTTGCACTCAGCGTAATCGACGACCACTTTTGGGTCATGTTTATGGATCCGGATAAAAGTTACCTCAGCGGCGACTCTGAATTCCTGGCCAGGGTCAGTAACAATCTGCGCATGCCGTCAGAAAAAGAAAACACTGCCAAGCTGTGGTCCGTATGGACGACCTATAAAGAAGTTGAGCGAAACTATTTAGTGGAGAAAGTGAACTACCTCAAGCAATACTACCCTGGCGAATTAAGCTATGGCCTGGAACAAATCTGGGACGGGGATGGGAACAATCAAAACGCCGCGCTCACCGTTTATCGCCACTATGACAGCGCCACCGTACTGCAAGGACTTGTGGGCGAGATCCCCAAAACCGGTTGGGTCATGGACTATCCCATCTTCGAGCGTATCCACTATTTGCTGGTTGCCGGCTTTGATGTATACGGTACCGTAGGCCATCAATTATCTACCCGCTTGTATATGGATTTTTTGCGCATCGAGTCCGAGTTGCAATTCCTGGCGTTTTTACCCTACAGACAACGCATAGAAATCCACAAGCATTGGTATCGAGGCACCAATGAAACGGAAAAACTGGTGAAAGCCCTTCATGAGTTGCAAGCCATACGCGAACCAGACATTCGATACGAAACCGATGACGTGAAGACCGAATTCTTTGCTAAGGTCAACCATCATTTACGTGGCGCCCAGCAACACGTGGACTATATTAACTTATGCGGCAAATTCGTCGACCGCTGCGAGGCACTCGGCCTGGAAGCCGAAGCCAGCGCCGTACAAAAAGCCTTACGCCGCTTAAGCGATATCGGCGGGGAAATCACCGATGTATTTCCCAACACAGCATTTTTGCGAATTGTCGTTGATGGCAGTATTGAAAATGACCTGGTATACACTATCGTGCACAACAAGTCGTATCTCAATACCACATCGTTAACGGCAGGGGAAAACACCCGCGTGAAATCGGAGGATACTATCGACATTGTCGAAGGTTTTGTCGGTGCCTATCCCAATTTTTTCTTCGAAATAAAATACGAAGATTTAGATGACTTTACTGAACAATACGAGAAAATTGACAGCTACGAAAAATATGACGCCTTGGTGGAAAAGTATGGCATTCGCCGTACCCACAAAGATTTCTGGAAGAAAGCGGATTGGTTTCAAGAAAAATACCGCCGTGAGCAATCGCGATTTGCAGCTATTATTGACTTGAATCGCTATCAAAATAGATAGCTGACGCCCTTCCATATACGCTATAGAATCGTCATGATCCGATACTTATCAATTGCCATTGTTATATTTTCGACTTATGGTTGCGCATCCACGCCAAAAGATGACACAACCCAGGCGACACCTGAACCCGAGGTGGCCGTTGTTAATGTCTGGTACGCTACCGATCGCGACTCAACCGGCGAAGAAAACTTAAAGGACTATTATGGCATCGAACGCGGCATGCTCAGTTATGGAATATGCCAGGTTGCCATTGGGTTAGACGAGCGCATCACACCGTTTACCGATAGCACATTGTGGCAACTCAATGCAGATAAAAATCTATCCGATCCATCGGAACTACGCAGTATAAAAGTGATACCCAGAGCGGAATTCCTCACGCAAATGCAGCAAGCCATAAATACATCGAATGAAAAATCCATTCTCCTCTATATCCACGGCTATATGCGTTCGTTTGAAATGGCTGCACGGGAAGCCGCCAGACTGGCCTATGAAATTTCTTATCAAGGCATCCCTGCCTTGTACAGTTGGCCGTCGCGGAATTCACTTATGAATTATATTGCCGATGTTGCCGGGGTTGACTGGTCCGTTGCCAACCTGCGCCAGTTTCTCGAAGACCTAACCCGGGAAACCCAAGGCGCCACCATCCATGTAGTGGCCCATAGCCTGGGTAATCGCGCTTTGCTAAACGCTTTGGTTGAATTGCGCGAAGATAGCAAAGAACATAACCTGCCGTGGAAACTCGGTGAAATCGTACTGGTCGCTCCGGACTTCGACCGCGCAACGTTTAAACGAGACATCGCGCCTGTTCTCACCGACTCCGGCTCGCGAATCACCTTGTATGTATCCGCCGTTGATATTCCGCTACTGGCTTCCAAAATGTTAAGCGCTTATCCGCGTCTAGGTGACGGTCGGGACGGACCAACGGTGATTCCGGGTATCGAAACCGTTGATGCCACAGACGCAATTGGTTGGGCCAGTGGCCATACTTATCACCGAAGAAATATCCAAGTGTTAAGCGACTTGCATTATTTAATCAATGACCATTTGGGCGCCGATGAGCGTCCGACTCTACAAGCGGTTGAATCACCTGAGGGAACATATTGGAAACTGCTAGACTTACCGACAGAGGAAACAGATGAAGAGGAGCAGTGAACGGTTTGCAAATTTCAATCAAATCATAGTGTTCAACCGTAAGACCTTCCAATACCAAATGTGTCTATAGCGCGCTTCGGCAGGGCTTAACGAGTAAACCAGTAAACAATGCCTGGTATATCAGTCACACCAAACAACAGATACCATTGATTGGTGGCCCTATCAAAATCGCGCGTACCCAACGCGAATCTGATTTTATTTTCCAGTAAACCAAGGTGAACTTCGCCACCAAAAGAATCGAAACTGCCCGAATCCGGAGTTCGGAAGTATCGATAATAGCCGGGCGTAATACCATAGCTACTCAACACACCTTTTCCCGTTAGACGCGAATAATTAAGGCCTAAGGAAAAATAGTTATCTCGCGTTTCAAGTGACCCTTCTCCTACAATGCCTTTTGTAAAAGCGAGCGATCCCCTCACACCCAGCACATCATTTTTCGAAAGCGACCAACTTGGCTGCCACGTAAGATGCAAACCGCCTCCCGCCAGATCAAACGCTATCTCATACGGAATCACATAACGCCAAGTCCAGTTCGGCGGAGCCGTGGAAGGCGAAAAATCGAATTTTGGATATTTATAGGTTGATGAACGCAAAACAAAAGAAGCCCCTCCTATCAACGCTTGATTACCTTTTGGGCGTTTGTCCGAATCGGGTTCACGCTCGGCATAGATTCGCTGGGCCTCATTTTCCAACACCATTAGCCGATTGGTAAATCGCCGGGTTAATTCATGCGACCACATGTCGGGATCTTCCATAATGTCGAGTAAAAGTGGTCTGGACTTATCGTCAGTCAATGTTGGGGTAAAACCTTGGGTTTTAAGATGAGCAAAAAATTGAACTTCGCCACTGCTCGTTTCTGCAATACCTGCTGAACGACTCCATTGCGCCGCTAATGTTTTTATCAATCCCTCGTAAATAATCCGCATATCCGAATCTTCCGCCGGCATGGGATCATAAGCAAATCGTAGAGCGTTTTGCGAGTTAAATTCCCACTTCGCCAGCAAAGCGAAAACGTAATTCGCTTGCTTGTTTTCCAAAACTCCTACCTGACTGTGAAGACGCTGCGCAACTGCCTCCCTGCAGTTGTAGAACTCTTGCGCTTTTCGTTGCATAGAATAGTGACGGCCGCAAATAACATTGCTTATCTCAACAATCGCATCGTAAACCCCGACATAATAATCGTATTCGCGAAATTTAAGATCCAGAAATGCGGCAAACGAACCCAACAACTCTCCGGTAATCGGTGCACCGCGGCTGGTGACACGAATGATTCTGTCATTATGGATAGTAAATTTGGCATTTTGTATACGCTGTAGCAATATTGCGTTATTCTCCGGAAATAACTCCAGAATCGTTTGCAGTCGTTGCAAGAGATCATTACGAAATTTCTCAAAATCTATATAACATTCCGCTTCTATGGGCAAATCCAAATCGGATTTCACTTCCTTGCAATGTTTCACCAGCCCGGCACTCTGCAATTTTTTTATCGAGAACGGCGGAGATATAGGCGCGTCGACACGATCATAACTGATTTCCAACAGTCTGCCTGCAAAGCGTAATGCAGAATCGCAACTAAGTGCCTCGGTAAAAAATGGTAACTTTTCGCTGCAACTGAGCTTGCTATCAAGCCCTTCAATCAATTCAGCTGTTTGGTAAGCCAATTGAAACAAATTATGCGACCAGGTATCGCTGGTTAACTCCCGATACAACTCATAGCTTTGTGCTGTTCCAAGGGCACCAAATAACAAACTACTTTCTGAACTGAAACTGTATTCCAGTTCCTGACAAGCCGCTGGCGGATTGTCAGAAAAACATGCTTCAAATTTTCTTTTTTCCGGTGTTTGATAACGCAGTCGACCTGGATCTAAATACACATACGTCACCGGTAGCGGATTTTTTCGGCTATGTTTGTTCTCTTCTGCCAGAGTTCTCGCTAAACCAATGGGCAAGTTATCAAATAACCCGCCGTCGGCAAACACGGCTTCGCTTAGTTCATAACCCACAGGGCATAGATTGTCGTTTTCGGACACCTCACCACCTTCGGTTGCTACTACCTCGTTCTCGTACTTTGCTTTGATGCGGCAATATTGCAATCGTTTACGCCCAAAACCTACTGGAAATGCCGCAGAAGTCATCACCGCATTTATTATTTGTTCCTCACTGATTTTAAAGTTTGCCATTCCAGGTTGATTGGGTAGCAATACCATTGAATATTCCAACAAATACGGATAATCGCTAGGATCAAAATAAAAGCCGGCTCTTGCGTCATCTTCTGTTCGAAATTCAAACGGAACAGTGAACCGTTGATTTTTGACGTCAATATCGCCGATATTCATTTTTTCCGGCTCTACACGGGTAACGGTGACGCCAAGCGGGATGCGGCAACCTTTACGAAACACGGGTAAGTTCCAAATGGAACGCAATTCTTCGGCCGCTTCGATAAGATTTTTACGAGCTAAAACCGCGTCATCGGGTCGATAGATTGGTGACCGGGCGTCAGGTGGCAACAGCGTATTGATGTCAGGTTTCAACCATAGATTGCGAAAAACATTGTCATCTATACGACTGGGAATGCCACCCTGTTCTTCGGGGCGCACACACCAGGCCATGGCCGACAAGACTGCATTAATCGCACCGGCCGACGCACCGGTCATACTTGCAGCTTCAAATGGTCGAAACCGGCCTTTGAGTACTTTTTCTTGGCCTGATTGTTCGTCGATGTACCGCAAAACATGGAGGATCGCCCAGTTCAATCCCGCCTCGTAAGCGCCTTTACTGGCGCCACCGCTGATAGCAAACGACACACGCTGTTTGTTCTCTTCGGCGCTGATCGCTGTGGGGCCGACCAATAACAGGAAGCTAAGGCAACTAATGGCTATAGCACGAAAATTGACAATGTTTGTTGTTCTGTTGAGATTATGCACAGGTTTCGCCCATGGTCGATTGAATAACCTATTGGCAAATAATAACAAAAATTGCGTGCGTTTAGATAGGTGAGGAATGTGGTTAACCCCACAATAACTACATAACAACCCTAGTGGCTTCGCTCAATAAACAAGCAGTATTTTTGGAGTTAGTTTGATAAAAGCCGTTGTCTTTCTGGCTCAGCCAAAGAAGATAATAATGTGGTCATGGAAGCACTAAGATCCTTCGCAACAAACGCTCAGGATGACACAATACTGGTTGTCAGTCTGACGATAGGAAGAATCTTAATAGCTGGCTATGGCAAACACTAAGATCCTTCGCAAAAAAACGCTCAGGACGACACAGTACTGGTTGTCATTCTGACGATAGGAAG
>JAJDNG010000005.1 GCA_022340845.1 Gammaproteobacteria bacterium
AATTTGTCGCCATGTCGCGCACCGGCCAGGCAGCCATTGAAATGGACCCGCGGGTGGAGACCAACCACGCGCAGCAGGAATAATCTTTTTGTGAACGCTCTGCGTGATGTTTATGCCGACACAAAGCTGGCTTTGTCGCGCACCAGCTTGCCGTCTCGGTAGTCAACAAATGCCTGTTCGATTTCCTCGCGGGTGTTCATCACAAACGGCCCATATTGCACTATGGGTTCGTTAATGGGCCGGCCGGCGACCAATATAAACCGGGCGCCTTGTACCCCGGCTGTAATTTCAACCGTATCACCCTCGCCCATCAAGGCAAAACTGTGAGTGGCCAACACTGTGTCGGACATCACGGCATCGCCTTCGAATACATAGACAAAACCGTTTAAACCACCCGCCACCGCTTGGGTGAAGGTTTTACCGGGACGCAAAGCCACATCCAAATATTGCACGTTGGTGTGCAGATCCTCCACCCGGCCACGGCTTCCCGCATATTCACCGATCAACACTCTGACTGTGGCTTGATCGGTTTCAATCACCGGTATGGCTTCGGGGGAAAACTCCTGATAGCCTGGCGAGCTCATTTTCTCGCTGGCAGGCAAATTAATCCACAACTGAAATCCGCGCATGAGTCCGTTAGTTTGCTGCGGCATTTCCGAATGAATCACCCCGCTGGCGGCTTTCATCCACTGCGCACCGCCGGAGCGTAAGTCACCTCGATTGCCCATGCTGTCCTTGTGCAACATATGGCCGTCCAACATATAGGTAAATGTGATAAATCCCCTATGGGGATGATCGGGAAACCCGGCAATATAATCGCCGGGATCATCACTGCTGAAATGATCCAGCATTAAAAACGGATCCAGATTACGCAATGCCGGCGTGCCGATACTACGATGCACGGTAACACCGGCACCTTCGGTTACCTCGTAGGCTTTGATCTTTTGTTTGACGGGGCGAACGTTCATGCTGGTGCTCCTACGTATGACTACCCTTTCCGCTGGAGGGGCAGCTGTGAGTTAGGGTAACGCTTAGCTGAAAAAACACTAAATTCAGGCGCCAAATACAGGGTCAACTTATACTACTTACCAAATCGGTCCCGGTCATGCGGTGCTTCATAATCCAATTCCGGCCCTTTAGGTACAATACGGGTAGGGTTAATGGATTCATGGCTCCAGTAATAATGTCGTTTGACATGCTCCAGATTAAATGTTTCGGCAACGCCAGGCTGTTGGTACAACTCCCGCATGTAGTTGGATAAATTCGGATAATCAATGACCCGTTTTTTATTGCATTTGAAATGGCTGAAATACACCGGATCGAAGCGCAGCAGCGTCGGCAGCAGCCGCCAGTCGGCTTCGGTGATAACATCGCCCGCCAAATAGCGCTGCTTGCTTAAGCGTTGCTCCAGACCGTCCATCGTGGCAAATAAACGGTCGTACGCGCGTTCATAGGCTTTTTGTGTGCTGGCAAATCCGCAACGGTATACGCCGTTGTTGAAGTTGTCATAAACTTCCTGATTAATCGCGTCAATGGTTTCGTGCAGCGCTTGAGGATAATAGTCCGTTTGCACCTCGGTGTAGGCGTTGAACGCGCTGTTCAACATGCGAATGATTTCCGACGATTCGTTGTTCACAATGGTCTGGCGCTGTTTGTCCCACAACACCGGCACGGTGACAATTCCGGAGTATCGGGGATTGGCCAGCGTATAAACTTCATGCATGTAGGCAAAGCCGTTAATGTCGTCCGCTGTGGCACCCGGAAAGCCCTGATCGAATTTCCAGCTTTCCGGTCCCATATCGGGATGCACCACCGACACCGAAATGATATCTTGCAGTTTTTTCAGCGCCCGAAAAATCAACGTGCGGTGCGCCCAGGGGCAGGCGTATGACACATACAAGTGATAGCGGTCTTTTTCCGCTGCAAACCCGCCTTCACCGCTGGGACCGGGGGAGCCGTCGGCGGTCACCCAGTTGCGGAACACAGAATCCATACGCACAAATTCTCCGTTTTCGCGCTCTGTATCCAGCCAATCGCCTTCCAATTTACCGTTTTTCACCAAACTCATTGCCGTCTCCCCGGAATTCATCCTGTGTTGCGAACTGCATGTGCAGGTTCTTTAATTATGGGCGCAAACCGTGAATTTAAAAGCAAAAAAATTCGCTCAATACGTTCAAAATATTCGACGGTGTAAAATTAGGGAATCTCCGAGAGTAAGCCGGTGTTATCGTTGTGGATTTCGTGATGTCGTACCGCGTTGGGATTCGCGGTAAATTGCGTGTCACTCTGCGTGTGATTTCGAGACCGGAATATCCTGGGCGTTGCGCACTGCATGCACCCAGCCAGGCGCAAAACTCGGTGGGGATTCAGTGGTACTCTCAAAACGAGTTGGACAGCTGGCTTCTGGTTCTTTTTTCAGCAATGCGCTAACGGTGTAGGCCCAACAGTTGAGGCTAAGACGGCTTTCAAACTGGCTTCATCCATTGCCAACAACTGCGGGCTTGGAAAACGTAGACTCGCAACAATACTATATAAATCGAGCCAGCTCGAAATATAATTCGAAGAACTACTTCACCACCGGTCTAAAAGGTTTCGGGCGTGTTCCAGAGATAGTCGTGACTGCGCCGGTCGCTGCCCATGCGCCGCGGCGGATTATCCAGTTCAAGACGAATCCCGTCCCGGCGATCTTCACATTGACGCCGTTGCAGTTTACGCCTTTCAGGTCCCTGGTAGTTCATACTGTGCTGATTGTGCATTCGCTGTTTGTCCTTAGGGTCCATCTCCATTGCGACACCCCCTTTTTTCTGTTTAACCGCGAAATTTTACAGTTTTATAGAAATTAAACTGTGAACTATTACGGCATCAGATTGTGAAATATTCACATTTTAACCGCGCAATGAGTACACAGAACTTTCAAATAGAACATTTAAACACAACTTTCACACACGTCTTTATCGCTTCGGTGTATGGCGAATGCGGCGATTGACACACGCACAGACGCAACCTAACTTTTTTGTTTTTTGCGCATATCTTGCCCCAGCTTAACAAGCTCAACACCCAGCTGCTTACTGGCGTGCACCATCGCATCGTTCAACGCATCCATGGTAACCGTGTTGAATTTTCTACCCACCGGCGTAGCGGTAAACGCTATATAGGGATCCAGGTCCGTCGCGGGCAGGTCTTTGTAGGTATACAGCAAACTGAGCATGGTGATTTGTGTGACTTTTTCGGCGATGGCCGGCTTTGCCGCCTGCAGTTGTTGCGCCAATTGATTGAATTGTTCTACGCTGAAATCCGATGATGCCGCGGCAGCAGACGCCATCAATGCCAGTTGGATTTTTAGCGCCATATTCACCGCGGATTCGAACATATTGGTATTGCCTGCCAGTTCCGACATTTTGTTGATATACGCTTCGTCGGGTGGATTGCTCGCCAGGGTTTGCGCGTACTCCAGCATGTCTTGATACCCTTCGGCCGAAGTGCTGGCCGCCTCCACTTGAGTGATTTTTTGTCCGGTCGGTGAACGTAGCCAGGCCAGTATTTTCTTTATATCATCCGCTTGCAGATTGCTGCGCAATGCATCCATCACCACAGGCTGCAATTGCCGGGGTTCGAACACTTTATCGTACACTTTGGCGAACGCTTTTCGCTCTTCGTCGCTCAGCTTGGTTTCCTGTTTACTGTTGTTAATCGTGGTTTTAATCACCTCGCGAAACTGCTCCACCTGGGTCTTGAGACCGGATAACCGGTATAATTCCGAGACATCCGATTCCGTCTCCGCATAGGCGCCGAATGCCAACATATAGAGACTGAACAGCACTGTAATTTTATTCACAACTCCATTCCTTTTATTTTAATCGTACATAGTCTATGCACGGCTTATATTTACGCCGCAAAAACCGGCCGGTTTAGCAGATTCCACACTCCAGGCGCACCGAATCCAAACGCGTTCATCATACCCACATTGAGAATGGCGTGTACAGGGAAAATTCAGAACCACCCCGTGAGCGCTTTGCGTCTGATTATAGTTACTATTCTTCAATCTCGAATCTTATATGGGCACCGGCTCATAATCTCATACAAAGATATAACGCTGGTTTTCCATCGATTTGATGCCATAATTCGAAGCTATTGTTCCGGCTTGTGCTGTGTTTCCTGCTCCGTCGGCTTGAATTCCAACGCCATCAGAACGCACTGATCACAATGCCCGACGGGTTTAAAAGCAAATACGGATCAAACCGTTTTCCCCAGCGGTCCTATTGAGCTGCGCGACATCAGAAAAATAGTCACTGGCGTATCCCTTCAAGCGCGTAGGGCAATGTAATCGTCTACCCCCACTGTACTTGATCGTGCAAAACAGTGGCGTGTTATTAGTTACGACATGATGGGGGAAAGGACAATATTGTTAACGGTATTGCTTTTGATTTGGCGGGTATAAAAAAGCGAGCGGCGACAAATAGCGATATTGGTATTTGTCAGCGCTCGCTTTTATTCTATGCGGTTAGCGACCGATCGCGATCACACGCCGGCGTAACGCGCCGATTCCAATCAGTATCAATGCAAACAGCGCGCCGAACGCTCCACCGCCGCCACTGGGTGATACGGCGGTAGGTGTTTGAATACGCGAGGACTGGACTTGACCACTGAAGACTTGCGCGAAGAGCTTGTTAGGATTGGTATCCAGGGTTTTTGCGCCACGCCAAATGGCAACGATGCCGTCGGTGGTCGGAACCAGCTCAGCCGCTTGATCGGTTATGGTGACCTCACCGGCACTCGCGGTTGGAAAACCGGCCGCCGGGTCCGCTGAGGTATTGGGGGCGATGTAACTGGTGAGCAATCTGGATTCCCCGCCGCTGGCGGTGCTGCTGTAGCTCACATAGGTGCCACCACCGGCGCCGATAACCGATGGCAAACCCAGTTGCACGCCGGTCCCATCGCTGGCCACTTTGACGCCACCTTGCACCCAGATTTCCTGTAACAATGAGTTGACCCGGCTCGCGTAAATATCGTTACCGCCCAACCCCGTCGTCATTGAGATATTCTGCTGATTGCCACTACCAGTGGCAACGGCCACTTCGTCCCACACGGAGGAACCATCGGTTGCGCTAAGCCGCTGCGCATAGATGTCACTGTTACCCGTACGCAGGTCCACCCAGGCCACAATAACATCAAAGGAAACGATAACCATTTTTGCGCCCAGCTTTGCCGAGCCGGTTACCGTGCTTTGCTCAACGGTCCACTGCTCTATACTATTCATGTATTTCGCAATAAAAAGCCGCGGCTGGACCAGCGCCCCCATGTCGTCGCTGCTGTCGCTCCATGCTACGTAGGCGATGGTTGGATTGCCAGTATCGACCGCCAGGCTTACGTCGGTAATTGACTGGACACTGGAACTCACCACAAATGGGCCATAAGTGACCTGGCCGAATGCGTTCATCCGACTCATCATCACTTCATCGTCACCCGTAGTAGCGTTATCCTGTATCCAGGCAATCCACACGCCACCACCCCCATCGGAAGTGGTAGTGACCTCGCGCATGCTATTGGCCGCGAGTGCCTGTATTTCAACCGGTAATGATCCTGTGAATGCCATCGCTGTCGGCGCGGTCAGCGCCAATAAAGCGAGCAGCAACACTCACCTGCTGGCGCTGAAGAAACATTGTTTCGATTTCATAGGCATTCCCCTTTAGATTGGTTTTATTATTTTTGGGTACGCAGCTTGCCGCCTCATCACTGCCAAGGGGGTGTCACCGTGGACTCAAAGAATAAATGCAAAATTGATTGTTGATTGTTGATTGTTGATTGTTAATTGTTTTAAAGTGTCTATCGCCTGTTGTTTTATTATTTTTTGTATGTTGCTTGATAACTGCACTGCTAGATGGCGCACGGCCATCGGTAAACGCGCCCACACCGTACCCTCGATCGCTGCTGCTAGTGGTCCATGCGAATGGCATAACTGATGTGGTTTTGACTTGTGTACCACTGCCGTTACCGACTGCTTTTCACTGCTTATGCAGGCTGTCATTGCAATGATCACTGAATTCTGATTGAAAACGGAAGAGATACGCGACAGATATCGCGCAAGCGAGAACAAAAGGAGCCCCATAATCGAATTCAATTTTTGTTGTTGGCACTGAACTGTTGTTACTATTGCTATTGCTATTGTTATTGTTATTGTTATCAAACCACTCACGATTCAAAAGGCACTTTGAGAAGTGAGCTATCTATGG
>JAJDNG010000006.1 GCA_022340845.1 Gammaproteobacteria bacterium
TTGATTATCTCGCCCATGCACTCCCGATGGTGATATAAAATACCCATTCTTCCGGGCCTTTTGCAATGTCCATACCTGCGTGCATCCCCAGTTGTCGTGCGGTTAAATAGCGAAAGCCAGTGCCTATGGTGCTGCGATTCGTACTGCTGCCAAAACTGCTTAATGAATTCGCAGTGCGTCCAACACCAGTGAAACCTAACATACTCCAGCGAGGCGTGAAATTCCATCTTCCTTCCAACTCCGTTAACGCCACATGATTGCCCTGATAACGCATCATAGGAATGCCGCGCATGTAGATAAACGGCAGTGCGTAAAATGGCACTTCGCCGCTACTGAAATCACCCTCTACCCGCCAACCCAGGTTCAAATCCTTGCTGAGTTTCCAGTATTTTAAACTGGAAAATTCGCTCATGAAATATTCGTAACTGCGGGAGAGAGCACCTTCACCAACATAGAGTTTATTCTTGTAGTCGATTTTCAGCCCTTGCGTTGGCGTGAATATATTATCACGTCCGTCATATTCCAGAACAAATCCCAATCCCAGATTTTTAATATCGAACTCCCAGGATTCTATACCGGTGATGTTCGGCGGTATATCAAAAGTATTGCTGGAATCGAAATAAGTGACCTCGCCGCCGAGAAAGTAAGGTGTGTTGCTGATACGAAACGACGCTCTTTGAATCAAAAACCAGCCGTCGAGGTTGTATTTCAGTCCCTTGCTCAGGTTCGGCGAATCACCGCCGCCGTAGAATTTTAAGTTTACGGACGTTAAACCTGCGCCACCCAAATAACGAATGGAATCGTTTTTCCAACTGCCCCAATGCCCACCACCCGCGAACCAGCTATCGTTACCGGTCGCTGCCCCAAACACCGCAGAAATACTGGGTGGTAATGCTCCAGTCGAATGTTCACCCTCGGATGGTTTGGTTTTTTTAGCTTCATGAAAAAACGCCAAACCCAAACCAAGACCATTGTCCACCGCCGGTTCCGTAATGATCATCGGCACAGGCAGAAACCCCCGATGGGTTAACAACCATTCGCTGGTATCGAACATGCCGTCCTCGGGATCGACAAAGCGATCCATAAATCCCGCAGCCAAGCACTGGGTTGAGTGAGCGCCGACTATTAGGATCAACAGGAAAAACAGTGGGATTCTAATTGGCAAGCGTGTTCCTCTGGGTAAACAAAAAGGGCTTCAATAACCTGTATATGGAATTCCAATCACGCAAACATAAAGTACCGGTGGAAGCGCACCATCGGGGCGCGAGCAGTCATAGTTGGCAACAATCGTTTATCAACAATCTGCGGTGAACAGGTTCGCTCCCACAGCAATCACTCAATCTAGTGATTGTCGCGCGTTTTTAAATACCGATACTCCTTGGGGGATACTCCCGTCTGACCACGAAACGCCCGGATAAAATTGGAAGTATCGCTATAACCCAACGCGACAGCAATCTCTTTAATTGGCTTCTCGGTGGTAACCAGCCAGCGCGTGGCCAGGCGCATTCGCGTGGTATTGACGATTTTGGAATAAGACAGTCCTTGTTCAGTGAGGCGGCGCTGCAACGTGCGCGTGCTGATGCCCGCCGCTTCGGCGGCAAGGTGCACATCGGGATAACCTTCGATGAGTAGTGTTTCGATCAAGGTTTCCAGTGCTCCATGAAATTCTGCGGGGAGCGGGGAGCCAATGTGCAAGTGCAAATCATCGATGGCTGGCTTGTGGACCATGGATTGCGGCATTGGCAACTTCAATACGGCTTTTGGCAGCGTGAAAAAACTGGTTTCACCACCCATGGTAATCATTGTGTCAGACAACAACTCCTGTGGCGGCAGCCTACCCTGATATCCGGATGCAAGATGCAAGTGTTTGGGATGCCATTCGCCTTGAGAGGCCCTGTGTATAGTGTTGATGGTAATAATCAATGTAAACCATTCACTTTGCTGCCGGCCGAAATCAGTGATGCACGGTATGTAGTGATTGAATCGGATATCTTCTCCGTCGTTGGTAAGCCAGAACCGTTCTCCACTGGTGACAGCACCTATTAATCGAACGCCGGTTTGCAGATATTCATAAATGGTCCGGGCTTGTTGCAAAATGTGCCCGAAGGCGCCGATGTCATCCAAGCTGGTATTTTCGCCCACTTTCACCCCCAAGTTATCGATGCCTTCCGTGCGGGCGACCGTTTCCAGGAATCGATAGCCAAAATACAACGGGAGGGGCGCTTGAGGTTCGTTTAGCAGCGAAACCGGGATATGCGCTTTGCTTAAATAGGGTTGAGTGGGGATGCCCAGCGACTCAAAATACGCGATAAAAGGCGCGAGAACGGCCGCGCGGGTAAATGGAATGTTGTGAACGCCGGTTAGGGCCGCATCATGGCTGACTATCTTTTGCCCCATTTCGTCAATTCCTTGCATTTTTGAGTTGATCTTAGAATAAATAAATCGTTGTGTCCCGTCATCGCATAATCCGGCGAATTTTGATCCAAATCATAAATTCCAAGTTCACTACAGCACTAAAATGGCATTCAAATTGGCTGCTACTGCCACTACCGCTATGGCTCCCAGAGCTGATAAAACCGGATCCCTCTCCGGTATAAGGAGATAATTATGAATCGACGGTTGCTTCCCTATCTTTTACTTGCGCTGGTGGTAACCTCGCCGGGGTGTGCCACTTATGACCGCTCCCAAGGGGTTGACAACACCTGGCGCGATCCTGCCCTACCGGCTCCCGTGAAAGGTCAGACCACACAGTCCGACATCATAGAAGCGCTCGGGCCTCCTTCCCAGGTGATAGGGTTAAGGGATCAGACGGTATTTTATTATTTGCGGGAGCGGCGCAAAGGCAATGGCGCCATATTGCTCGTTTACAATTGGCTGAATGAAAATGTTACCTACGACCGGGCCATTTTCTTTTTCGATAACAATGGGGTGTTGCTGGACTATGGCTACAGCAGCGAAGCCATTGCACCTTAGCTTGGTCGCTATACTGTTCCTGATCGTATTGTCAGGCACTGCCTGCACAACCATAGGCAAACAAATCGGTGAGCCGATTACCGTCGACCGGGTCCAGTTGCTAGAAGGTTCAACCAGCGTTTTTCAAGTCGTAGAAACCCTGGGACCGCCCCATCATATAAGCGCGTTGCCCGGTGGGTCGGTGATGGTATACGAATACATCAAGGCCGCCGAGCAGCAGTTCGGCCTCAACCTGGACTTCCTTGGCCTGGATTGGTTCAAGATGTCCTTTGGCCGCGCCAAGGCCAAACGTCAGGTGTTGTTACTCTTGTTTGATGATGATGGAATGCTGCGAGCGCAGGATTACCAAAACTGGACCCAAGATCTGGGCCAGGGATTTGGATTTCAGCTGTTTTTCGTTGCCTTGCCTACGGTCGATACCCGCTATTTGAACGCAAAACCCGAACAATTCCTATGGGGGCGAGCGGCGCTTGAGCCGTTACCGGTGACGTTGAATACCGGTCAAAGCCTGATGAGCGGAAGCCATGGCATCGAGATGCGCGGCACACCCGATTCGGTGGGCCAGCGTTCCCTGGAGATGAAATCCGCGGTGCGGAAAAAGAAAAGAAGCGAGTGACAAATATTGTCCTCTAATGCTCGTGGCGCATAGTGACTAGTATGTTTTGTTTTTGAACAGCAAGACGTGTCA
>JAJDNG010000010.1 GCA_022340845.1 Gammaproteobacteria bacterium
CCGGAACCGCATATGACGGACGTGAACGGCAACATGCAGCCGCCGACCAGTCTGATCGTGAAATTCATCGACGGTAAGTGGGTGGATGAGGACGGCAAGGACTGGAGCCATCTGGTTAAATTCAACCTGCCCGACAAAGACGTATTTGTGATCGATGCCAACGCGGATGTTCCGGCAGAGATTGATCATTACTCCGGCGTGGGTACCATTCTTTTCAATATGATTACCAATCCGGTTACCGGCAAGGTGTATGTGACCAACACTGAGGCCTTGAACCAGAATCGCTTTACCGGTCCTGCGGGGTCTCTGCCACCGCCGCCGGAAACCCCGGATGCGCCACGGATTCCTTACACTACTTTGCAAGGTCATTTTGCGGAAAGCCGTATCACCGTTCTGGATGATGATGTCACTCCCATTCACCTGAACAAGCACATCAATTACGACGTGTGTTGTGCGCCGGTGCCTAACGACGAAAATGCCAAGTCCCTGGCCCAGCCCATGGACATGGCCATCAGCAGCGACGGTAAAACCCTGTATGTCGCCGCCTTCGGCTCAGGCAAAGTGGGTGTGTTCGATACCACTGAACTGGAAAACAACACTTTCGTGCCCGATGCGAATCAGCAGATTCACTTGTCTGCCGGTGGTCCGGCGGGCGTGGTACTGGACGAAGCCAACAAGCGTCTGTATGTGTTGACCCGTTTCGACAACGCGATTTCCGTTGTCGATACCGACAGCAATGCCGAGATCGACCACATCGCCATGTACAACCCGGAGCCGGCAAATATTGTTGAAGGCCGCCGCTATCTGTACGACGCCGCGCTGACCTCCAGCCACGGTGACAGCTCTTGTGCCCTGTGCCATGTATTCGGCGATATGGACCAATTGGCTTGGGATCTGGGTGGTCCCGGTGGTAGCGTAACCATGAATCCCAGCTCACCCGATTGTGCGACGGATCCGGTTGCGATTGATCCTAATTATATTCCGGACCCGAATTGTCCCAGTGATCTGGCGATCAACCATAAGAACTTCGGTCTGCCCGTCAGTCCGCATTTCGCTCCGGTGAAAGGGCCAATGACCACCCAGAGTCTTCGTGGCATGGCCAATCATGGTCCGATGCATTGGCGTGGGGACAAGACGGATGGTAGTCATCCTGGCGAAAACTACCAGCCGGACACGGGTATCTACAACGAGCATGTTGCCTTTACCCAGTTCAATGAGGCGTTTGTGAATCTGCACGGCCGTGATAGCGAGTTATCCACCGAAGCCATGGACGACTTTGCAAACTTTGCGCTGGAACTCATGTATCCGCCCAACCCGATTCGCCACCTGGATAATTCATTGACTTCGGCCCAGCAGGCGGGTCATGATTTCTTTTTCGATCCTACCAAGAAAGTAGATACCGCATTCCATTGTAATGGCTGCCATGTTGTCGATCGTACCGCCAACGAAGGTTCTACTGACAAGCCGGGCTTCTTCGGTACCGACGGTAAAAACACTTTTGCCTTCATCCAGCAGTTCCTTAAGGTGCCGCAGCTGCGCAACATGTACAACAAGGTTGGCATGTTTGGTATCGCCAACAACCGCAAGTACCTGGCCGATGATCCGTTTACCGGTATGCCGGAAGGTCTGGATCCGTTCAACAATCCGGATGACTTCAACACTTTCTTCCAGTTCATCTTCTACGGAAACGAGAACCCGTTCATGGGTGATCAGATCAAGGGCTTTGGTTATACCCAGGAAGGGGCAGCGGACACCATGTTCCGTTTCCACAACACCAATGGCTTTCTGCCGCGCGCGCCTGGCTCGGTAACACCGCAGGATCCCGGTAATGGCTTTGAGCTGAATATTTCTCCGGAAGGCATGCAGATCCGTCGCAACCTGGAACAGTACCTGATGGTGTTTGATACCAATTTCTTTCCCATCATGGGTCAGCAGGTCACCTTGACCGAAGACAATGGCGATGTCGTAGGCCCGCGCATTGACTTGTTACTACAAAGAGCCGATCTGGGGGAATGTGACCTGGTGGCGATGAGAAGCAACAATCCCGATAAAGGCCACCTATACCTGGGCGGTGGTACGTTCAAGACCGACGAAGCGGCCGCAGAGCCTGTGAGCGACAAACAGCTGCGTAAAAAGGCGAAAAACGGCAAAACCGTTACCTACACTTGCGTGCCCCCCGGTACCGGCAACCGCATGGCGCTGGATCGCGACCAAGACGGCGCGCTGGACGGTGATGAGCTGAGCGCGGGCACAGACCCCGCCAACGCCACCAGCGTACCTGCGATCTAACACAGGTTAAGAGCGCCGTACCAAAAGGCGCCCGGAAAACTTCAAAGCCCTGCTCGCTTCCGGTGAGCAGGGCTTTTCTTTTTGACGCATAATTTATCATCGCCACCGGCGAGTGTTAACGCAGCCTTAATGTTCTGTAACGGGGACGCATGCTTTTCCCTCTTACAGTCAATGTGTTAGTGTGGAATCTTGGTTAGATGTCGGTTAAGGAATCCCGTTTCCGTACCGATAATATTGATCATGAATTGCACTTGTCTCATATGGAAAAACCATGGCAACAAACTCGACAAACACACCCAATGTCAGCCAGTCCGATGAAGTACTGGTAATCGAACAAGGCCGGCGGATTCGCGCCCTGCACGAAATCATTTCCCGGCCCGATCTGACCTTTGATGAACAAATCGATGAAACCCTGCGCCTGGGCTGCAAACTCCTGGGCTGCGAGATTGGAAAAGTGGGTCGCCAGGATCCGGAAAACAACGCTTCGGAGTTCCTCAACACCGTGGTGATGAGCGACCTGCCCGCCCGGCGGGGAATTGTGCTGCCGCTGGACAAGACCTTCTGCCAAGTGACTTTTTCGTCCCCGGAAACCATCGCCATCAGCCATGTGGCCGAATCGGATTTCAAAGATCATCCAGCGGCCGCGTTTTTGGGCATGCAATCGTACATAGGCTGCAGCATCAATGTGCATGGGAAAAAATTCGGCACCGTCAATTTTTCCAATCGCGCACCGGTGGCCAAGCCGTTTGATGAATCGGATCAGGATCTGGTCAACCTTATCGGCAGTTGGATCAGCGTGATGATGGAACGTCAGCTGGAAGCCGAAGAATTACGCAAGTCCAAAGAAGCGGCTGATGCCGCCAACCAGGCCAAGAGTGAATTTCTAGCCAATATGAGCCACGAAATCCGCACACCGCTGACCGCCATTTTGGGTTATTCGGACATGCTGCGCGACGAGGGCCAGAGCCGCGAAGAAATGGATCACGAAATCGACTCCATTATCCGTGCCGGGGCACACTTGCAGCGCATTATTAATGACATTCTGGATTTGTCTAAAATTGAAGCGGGTCAACTGGTCATTGAAGAGATCGAAGTACAGCTTGCAAGCATGATGCACGACGTCGAGTCCATTTTCGGCGCCAGGGCTCGCGATAAAGGTCTTGAATTCGAGCTTAAATATGATCTTCCCGTGCCCCGCAAAGTCATTTCTGATCCCACGCGATTAAAGCAAATCATATTCAACCTATGTGGCAACGCGCTGAAATTCACCGAAAAAGGTGGTGTTACTGTAAGAATGGGATATTTGGAAGACACCAAGCAATTGAGATTCCAGGTTATTGATACCGGTATCGGCATGAGCGAAGAGGAAATAGGCCGCTTATTCAAACCGTTTTCCCAGGCGGATTCCTCCACCACTCGCAAGTATGGCGGCACAGGACTGGGTTTGTGTATCGCCCGGCAGCTGGCGCAAAACCTGGGTGGCGATGTTTCCGTTAGTAGTGAAAAGGGCAAAGGTAGCACCTTTGAGTTCACCATTGGCATAGGTGGTGTGGAACAACTGAGAATGGCAACCCAACTGGAAGACATGCAAGTGGAAGCCATTGAAGAGACGGTGAGCATCGTGCCCAACAGCGTCCGCGGTCATGTGCTGGTGGTGGAAGACAGTCCCGACAATCAGGATTTGATCGCCAAATACCTCATCAAAGCCGGCGCTACCGTGGAAGTGGTGGATAACGGGCTAATGGCAATGCAAAAGGCGTTGACCCGCCATTACGATCTGATTTTAATGGATGTGCAAATGCCTATCATGGACGGCCTCACCGCCACGAGGAAGCTGCGCGGTGAGGGCTACACTAAACCAGTGGTCATGATCACGGCTAATTCTTTGAAAGAGGACCGGGATAAGTGTATGGTAGCCGGCGCTAACGACTATTTGACCAAACCGGTGGATGTGCGGCATTTCTATAAAGTGCTGCAGACACATTTGCATCCGGGTGATAAAACGACAGGTAAGACCAGCGTCGCATAATTGATGCATAAAACGCGGTAGTCGACAATTGCAAAAGCCCGGAGAGTGCAATCTTCCGGGCTTTTTTGTTGTGTGCAAGCATTTCCTTAGTGGCGATGCTTGACCGGTACTACCTCCACATTGACACGAATTCGTTTGCCGGGATGTTCCCGCATGCGGGTCGTATACAATTCACCTCGATAGCGATAAGTTACCCAATAACCCTGCAATTGACTTTCAGTGCGGTAGCGGGTTTCCGTGCGGCAATACGTGGGTTTTTGATGGCCATGATCACCACGATCGTAATACTGAATATTGGTGCTATGGGCGATGGCGGTACCAATCACCGCGCCGGTAACCGTGGCCAGTTCCTGGTTGTGGTTTCTTCCCAATTCATGTCCAATCGCACCGCCGATTAAACCGCCAAGGATCAATTTTTCAGGTGCGACATAACTCACACGATGTTTTCGCGGCTGTCTGTGTTCCTCGTATGAACATTGTTTTTCCGGATAAGCCACTCGCACTGTTTTATAAATCGGATCCACATGCACGACTCGCGCGAAATCCTTATGTCTACCATCGTGCCGGTCACGACCATCATGGCGTTGATGATCTGCCAGTACATTGGAAGAAAGCACAATGGCCACTGTCGTCGTCAAAGCAAGTAATGTCTTGTTCATGGTTCCTCCTCACGATTTTTCGCTTTTGTGTATGGTTGTAAAACGTGGGGGTAGCGAATAACCGTCGCAGAGGATTTAAAAATACTTGCTATACCCTGTTAGCTGAATGGCAGCTGAACGCTGGATGAGTCCCTGAGCAGACACGAACGCTTACACTGCCTCAAAGCTGCTGAGAAGCGTCAGCATTGATATTGCTTGCGATAATATCGCGATTGTCCAGAGGTTCGTTAAATGCTGTAGTCACTTTCCCGTATTGTTTGGCGGTGGGGCCGCACACTTTGGCCACAGCAGTTTGTCGCGCCGTTCGTGGCGCTGTTAGTGGGCCTGTTAGTGGAGCGCACACGCTGATATCCCGGTGATTGGCTTTTATGGGTGAGAACCTTAAGGAGTCTGCCCATTCCAATGAATTTGGCGCATATTGATAG
Source organism: Gammaproteobacteria bacterium (assembly GCA_022340845.1). Classification (GTDB taxonomy): domain Bacteria; phylum Pseudomonadota; class Gammaproteobacteria; order SZUA-152; family SZUA-152; genus JAJDNG01. The sequence goes on from JAJDNG010000010.1 coordinate 5,403, forward strand.
CTATTTTCTCCACCTGTCAGTCCGATGGGGTCCTGATGAATAAATCTCGCGATGGTGGGGTGAAAATACCGATTGCGATGGCAGTACAAGCCGGTTTCCTCGTCAAAATATTGCCCCTGAAATCGGATGTTGTTGTCAATGACTTGTGTGTCGTTGCAGTCCACGGCGCCATAGGCTTTGTAACGAGCTTCCCATACCACATTACCCAGTGAATCCGTGATGCACTGAGGAGTGCCAAACTGGTCGTTGTGATAGTAATAAACCTTGCCATCACGGATTTGGCATAATGGGTTATCGTTTCCGGGCTCGTGAATATAAGTGATTTTTCGCCGCGTGCATTGTTCCCGCAATAGCACATCGCCGTCCCAAATATAGGTTGTTGTGTTATCGTCACTTTGTTTTGTAATGCGGCGGCCGAGGGGGTCGTAAGCGTAGTGAATTGTCCGGTCGTCTTTTTCCGTTTTAATCAACTGATTCTGAGTGTTGTAAAAGTGCCGGGATTGTTTCTTGCCTTTTGTCTCGCCCACGAGGTTGCCGGCTTTGTCGTAGTCGAATCGGTAGTCCTGGAACAGCGTTAGGCGATTGCCTTTGACGTAATTCCCGGCGAAAGCTTCCCGCACGTCTAATAAGTTACCGGCCGGGTCGAAACTGAAACGTTCCGGCGTTAGCCCTTCCACGGCTTGAAGTCTGTCAAGAGCGTCGTATTTAAACAGTATGGTCCCGAATTTTAAGTCATCAATCTGCCGCAGATTACCTGCTTTATCGTATTGATAATTGCGTTCCAGGATAGAAGTGTGATCATGAGTGGCGCGTTGTCGGATCAAGTGTCCCATGGCGTCGTAGGCAAAAAAACTACTTATGGCCCCTGAGGTCCGCGCGATTTCCTGGCCGTGGGCGTTGCGGGTGACACTGGTTATGGTGGAGCCGTTATAGGCAATGCGTTTGAACAGTCCCTGGCCGTTGTATTCGTAGTCAATGCGCTGGTTGTTGATCAAAGTCGCGCTGCGCTGCTTGTTTAAGTCGTATTCATGCCGCAGACGCACGTTGTTTTGCCGTTCTTCAACTAACCGACCGTTGTCGCTGTATTTGAATTCCAGTTCAGCATGATGGTTAACGGCACGAGACAGCCGCCCCAAGGGGTCGTATTCGTAGCGGCTGATGTCCTGGTCAGAAGACCATTTTTTCAGCAACTGTCCCAAGGCGTCTCGTTTGAACTGGGTGATACGATTGTCGCCGTCGGTGTGGCTGACCAGATGGCCTGCCGCGTCGTATCCATAATGCTGCACCCTGCCGTCGAAGCCGACCTCTTTGATCAGTCGTTGGTTTTTATCATAGAGCAGCGAATAGCATTCACCGTTTTCGTTGATCAATGCAGTGAGATTGCCATCTCCGTCGTATTCGTACTTAAACGATTGGCCATGGGCATTGATGCGTTCAATAAGCTGGCCAAGACCATCATAGCGGTATTGGGTCGTGCGGCCCAGTGCATCCACGTGGCGGGTCAACCGTCCTTGCGGTGAATATTCCAGCAGTATTTCGCTAAGATCAGGGTGAGTAATCCGGATAATCCGGCCCATGGGGTCGTAATCGTATTGGGTGATCTGATTTTGTTTGTGTACTTCAGTGATACGGCCTAAGTGGTCGTAACGATATTCTTCCCGGCTGCCTGCAGGATCGGACTTGCAAAGTAACTCGCCTTGGTTATTCCAATCCAGGCGGTGACTACGCTTCATGGCGTCGGTAATGAGGATTAGGTTGCCTTGTTGATCGTAGCGATATTGCACCGCGTGTCCCTGCGGATCGGTTTCGCTGGTTAATCTTCCGTGGGTATCGTAGTGGCGCCGCCATCGCAGTCCCATGGCATCGATTGCTGAGTTTAACCGACCGGTATCGTCATACGCCAGGCGGGTGGTATGGCCGAGTGAATTAACAATTCTAGTCAGCCTTCCGTTGGTATCGTAACCGTAACGTGTGGTGTTGCCCATGGGGTCGCGTTGCAGCAGCAGGCGACCGTGGTCATCATATTCAAATTCCTGGTCACCGCCTTCAGGATCGGTCTCTTTGCGAATCAGCCCCAGTTTGTTGTAATGAAATATCGTTGTATTGCCAGCCCCGGAGGTGTAGCTGGTGGTTTCATTCGCCTCGTCATATTCGAAGTGATAGTCGTAACCGTGGCTTTCGCTCCAGTGCCGTGTGCATTTTCCCAAACAATCGTATCGGTCCCACTGAAAATAAAAGTTAAAACCGTCTTTGGTCCGGTGTTGGGTGATCACGTGATTTCGATAGGTGAACTGCTGCGCATTACCGGCAGCGTCGACTACCGAAATCAAATCCCCTTGATTGCTATAACGGTATTGCACCAGTGGTTTGCCTAGCGGTTTGCTTTGGTTGTCCAAAATGCTGACAGAACTCAAACGGTGGGTGACGGTATATTCCAGCTTAAGCAGGCGTCCTGTACTGTCGATAACATGAGTTAAGCGCCCGGATTCGGTGTAGTAGAATTGAATGTGCTGACCACTGTTATTGCTGAGCGCATAAAGGCGTTTGGTGTCGCCTCTGCCTTTGAACAGCAGTGTCATACCATCTTGGTTGATAATACGTATCTGTGCATCGGTATCACGAAACAAGGTCAGTTGTTCCACCGGGTTGTGGCAACCGTCTCCTATGCTCGGGCAGGGGAAGGTGATGAGTCGGCCTTCAGAATCAGTGTAAAGCGCTTTTCCATCATGAATGGACAAGCGTGCAAAATAAGGTGCAGACCATCCGCATCCCAGCCCGAAGTCTTGATGGTGGCTGGAGCGATAGGTGCGCCGCCACGCCAAAGACAACGGTCCCGGAAGTTCGAAATCCACTTGTTCCAATATATGCTCACCACTGACCATGCTGATGCCACCGCGCATACACAGTCGTTCATAGGATGGACTGGATTTGCTATTGCCCAGTGTTCCGCTTTGGCGAGTAATTTGGCTGGCTTTTGTCGCCAGAAAGTTCGGGGCGTTTTCAGTGCGGGTGATCGAGTTCGTGTCGTCGGTTGCGTGGTTGCGGCTGGATTGTTTGAGGATGGCGGATGGATTTTTGATGGCGACGCGACGACGTCTCACAAGCGTTGTGTGATTATCAATATAGCTATCGCTAACTGAGGTACTCCCGGATTTCCCGGTGTTGTTATTATCGGATTTGTAGTTCACAACCTATTTCTCCCGAATACCACTATACACGAATCATTGTGGTTTCCGAGAGGTAAACTTGATCTGAGGGCCTGGAATTAAAGGGTTATTTCACAAGGATGGTTAAATTGTTTTTGTCTATAGCGGTTTCACGTTATTGCGTGTAATTAATTTGGAAATTGTCGTTCTGAATATTCGTAATAGGTTTTGGCAAGCGGTTTCCGTCAGGCAGATTTATTGTTTAACCCATACCAAAATCCGGTTATTGGCTGGCATTTCATGATCTGCTGCCAACCTAAGCCCGGGTGGTTCTGCCCAACGGTGTAAATCGTCAATGTCCTTGATGCCGCTGTTAGGATCGCGGTTCTTCAACCACTGCTCGAAGCGGGCGTTGCTTTCACTGGTGTAATTACCGTGGTAATTGAACGGACCGTACAAACAGAAGCGGCCTCCCGTCGTTAACAAGTTGCCCACGCCGGTAAACATATGTTCCACTTCGGGGGCTGACATGATATGCGCAGTATTGGCGCTGAATATGGCATCAAAGGTTTGTTGCGGCCAATGATTCAAGGCAACGTCTAATTCAATTGGAGGTAGCACATTATCTAAGCGGCTGTCGGCAAGCCATAGTTGGATACCGGGATGATATTCCAGCCGGTCGCTGGTCTGCCAAATAATGTCCGGCATTTGCGCGCCGAAAAATACGGCATGCTGACCGGTGCCGCTGCCAATTTCCAGCAGGTGTTTGGTGTGAGCAAGCTCTATTTTTAAAACATCGAGAATCGGGTATTTGTTTTGATCGCAGGATTCAGAATACGGTTTCATGATGCTCGGCTTCTACTGCACTGTGGGATATTACGGCTCTGCTCGTTTTAAATTTGCCGGGATTAACTGTTCAGGGAACGTCCGCCATCCACCGTCAATACATGCCCGCTGGTGTAGACCGCATCGCGTACCAGAAACAGTACGGCTCGCGCGATATCGTCCGGACTGCCGCGGCGTTTTAAGAATGTGCGCGAAATGATGCGTTGTTTGGTGATATCGTCCATGTCATTCTCCGGCCAGAGAATCGCACCGGGCGCGACGGCGTTGACGCGTACTTCAGGGCCCAGTTCGCACGCCAGCGCTTTGGTCAGCATCACCAGTCCGGCTTTCGCCATGCTGTACACGGGATAATTTTTTAGCGGGCGGTCGGCGTGAATATCAACAATATTGACGATACACCCGTTTTGTTCCGCCAGGTACGGGGCTGCCGCCTGGGATAGAAAAAACGGCGCTTTTAGGTTGGTGCCGATGAGGTCATCCCATTGTTGTTCGCTGACCGAACCCATGGGGGTGGAGTAAAATGAAGAGGCGTTGTTGACCAATACATCCAATTGGCCCCAGGCGGATACCGCATTGCGAATCACCACCGGCAATTTCTTGCTGTCCATCAAGTCCGCTTGCACCAACACCACCGAGTCTTTGCGCTTATCGTTTAATTCCTCTTGCAGCCTGTGAGCCGCTTCCCGGGAGCCGCGATAGTGTAATACCAAGCGGGTGCCTTGGGCGTGAAATAAGCGGGCGGTTTGCGCGCCGATGCGGTGGGCTGCGCCGGTGATCAACACCACCTTGTCCTGCAAATAAGCCGGTTCAATGCTCGAGTGGTTGGGCGTATTTGTGGTATGCTCCACGGGCGAAAACTCCTTTGATTTAATAACACTGTAACCCAAAAAGTCTCCCGTCGCGAGTTCATGAGTTCCAATACCCCCAGTCCTGCTGATGTTCACCGGCAAAAACGCCGTATCGATCAACAAATCAGAGACTTACCCCCACCGGACGAAGCGGCGCAGCAGCAAAGCCAGCGTCTTATACAGTTGATCCGAGAGCGCATAGTCGCGGCTGGCGGGCAAATCAGCTTTGCCGACTACATGTCACTGGCGCTGTATGCCCCCGGACTGGGTTATTATTCCGCCGGCAACCAGAAGTTTGGCAAGGGCGGGGATTTTGTTACGGCGCCGGAAATTTCGCCGTTGTTTTCACAGTGTGTGGCTCGGCAGTGCCAGCAAGTGTTTTCGCAACTGGATGCACGTCATGGGCAGGCGCCGGTCATTCTCGAAGTGGGCGGCGGATCGGGGATCATGGCGGCTGACATCCTCGCCGAAATGGAGCGTCTGGATTGTCTTCCTGGCGCTTACCGGATACTGGAATTGAGCGCCGAACTGCAACATCGCCAGTCAGAAACCATCGCCGCGAAAGTGCCCCACTTGTTGGAGCGGGTACAGTGGTTACAGGCTTTGCCCACACAGCCGTTTAATGGTGTGGTGTTGGCCAATGAGTTGTTGGACGCCATGCCGGTGCACCGCATATGTTGGCCAGACAGCAGCAAGGAACCCCCTCGTGAGGCGTATGTCGCCTGGCAACAGGACCGCTTTGTGTGGCAATTCGATACTCCCGGCAATGAGCGGTTGCGCCAACGTGCGGCGGAAATTGCTGAGTTGCTGGAAGACCATGTTGAAGGCCATAGCCGCGCTGAGTATCTTTCCGAAATCAATCTGGCGGCGCAGGCCTGGGTAAAAACCCTGGCAGAGGTGCTAAACGCCGGCATGTTGTTGATTATTGATTATGGTTTTCCCCGCCATGAGTATTATCATCCCCAGCGCAGCACCGGCACGTTAATGTGTCATTATCGGCACCGTAACCACCATGATCCTTTTGTGTATCCCGGCTTGCAGGATATTACTGCTCATGTGGATTTTACCGCCATCGCCGAGGCCGGCGCCGCTTCGGGGTTGCACGTGGCAGGGTACAATACTCAGGGGTTTTTTCTCCTGGCCAGCGGTTTACATGACTTGATGGGTAAGGTGGATCCCGAGGACACGGTGGAATACCTGCGCCTGAGTCAAAATGTAAAAATGCTGACACTGCCCAGTGAAATGGGTGAGTTGTTTAAGGTGATGGCGTTAACCAGAGGAATAGAAACACCGTTGCTGGGATTTTCCCAGCAGGATTTGCGTAATCGCTTGTGAGCTTGGCGAGTTTTGCGCGTTGAATGGTTGTTAAAGTGAAAAAGTAATTGTAAGAGGACGTTTGTAATGAGTGAAGCCATAAAGAAAACCCAGGAAATGCTAGCCAAACACCATCGCAATGGTGAAGTGTTTGCCCAATTGATGAAAGATACTTTTGAAAGCCGGTTCAACGAGACGTTCTGGGCGTTTTGGGAAGAGAGTATCCGCCCTCACTTGTCCGATTCCCCGACGGTTTTGGACTTAGGCACCGGACCGGGTTTGTTCCTCCGCGCCTTAGTGGAGCAGTATCCCGAGGTAAAAGCCTACGGTGTGGAGTGTGCTCCTTACATGCTGAATGCGGTTGACTCCCTGCCGGACAATGCCAAAATCATTACGGCCGATTTACACGATCCGCATCTGCCCCTGGAGGATAACAGCGTGGATGCCGCAGTGGCCTCTGTTGTGCTTCATGAAATGCACCAACCCGTGAAAACCTTATTGGAGATCCAGCGATGCCTGAAACCCGGCGGCGTGTTTTACGTTTTGGATTGGGTGCGGGCGCCATTGGATATCTATTTGGAAAACAGTGACGTCAAGCCGTTTGACAGAAATACGCCTGCTGAAGCGCTGGAAGATTTGTTTGTGCATTTTATCGAACACAACCGGTTCAGCCGGGAAGACCTTGAATTTTTATTGCACAATACCGGTTTTGAAATTCTGCAAAGCACCCCACTGGTGGAAGGTCGTCAGGCGCGTATCCTGGCCAAAAAGCGTTAATAATAACTTGAACCACGAAGGCACGAAGGACGCGAAGGGTTTTAGAATTTAATACTTCGTGTCCTTCGTGCCTTCGTGGTTAAATGAAAATACAAAACAAAACCAATAACCACGAGTAAATCAAATGGACATATTGCAAATTATTACTCTCGCCTTATTACAAGGGTTGACCGAGTTTTTGCCCATTTCCAGTTCGGCGCATCTCATTTTGGTGCCGCAAATCGTCGAAGCCTGGCAAGATCAGGGGTTGGCGTTTGATGTGGCGGTGCACGTGGGTACGCTAAGTGCGGTGGTGTTGTATTTTAAAAACGACATCACACCCATGGCCCAGGATTGGTTCCGGTCGCTGACCACCCGGCAGCAAACCGCCAATAGCCGTCTGGCATGGGCGGTGTTATTGGGGACTATCCCAGTAGGCCTGGCGGGATTATTGTTCAAAGGTTTTATTGAATCGGAATTGCGTTCGCCGGTAGTAATCGCTTTTGCCACGATATTTTTCGGGCTGGTGTTATGGTGGGCGGACGCCAAAGGTGCAAGGACCAGGGATGAGCACAGTATTACCTGGTTGGATGTGTTGATCATCGGTTGTGCCCAGGCACTCGCCTTGATTCCGGGTACATCGCGTTCCGGCGCCACCATGACGGCCGGATTGATCATGGGATTAAGCCGTCAGGCGGCGGCACGATTTTCCTTTTTGTTGTCCATCCCCGTCATTACCTTATCCGGTTTGCTGGTAGTGAAAGATATTATCGAGCAATCCGCTCCGGTGGACTGGTGGGCATTGGTGATTGGTACAGCGTTGGCGGGTATTACCGCTTATTTGTGCATCCATTATTTTTTAAAGTTATTGGACAGACTCGGGATGTTGCCGTTTGTGATTTACCGTTTGGTGTTGGGTGTGGTGCTACTGTATTTATTTGCGTGAACCACCTAAACGGTGTTTTTCGGTTGGCGGATAATCAGTAGCCAACTGCCCGCCAATGCCAGGCATCCCAAACCGGCGCATAGCCATTGCCAGAGCGGATACAGTTCGAATTCATCGAAACCCATGCCGTACAGGGAAACGAAACCAACCCAGGTAGCCCCGGAGCAGTGTTTTATGGATGTCATGTAAGAGGCTGAAACCATTACCAGGGTGCAACCGATCAAACCCACGACGGTGGCCCATCGGTAGCTGCGGGGGTTGGTGAAAAATTTCAGCAACAAGCGTCCGCCGAAACCGGACACCAGAGCGTATATAATTATGGTAATACTGTCGAACTCATACGTCCAAAGGTTAAGGCCACTTCTGGGGTCCTTGTGGGTGAAAGAGATAACGGACTTAGTCAGTAAGAACTGCAGCGCGCCCAGCGGATTATCATTCCACAACACGGTAAATAAAGACCAGTATTGCGCTACAGGTAATAATACATGGTTCACCACACCACCATTTAGCAGCATAATTGAAACTAAACCCAACACGATACTGATGAACATAAATCCGGCACTGCCCAGTAACTGTTGGCGAACCGTTATGGGAGTTGCTTTGAACAGGGTCAGGGTGGAGTTTTGCTTTGCGAACATGTGACGTATCATAGCAAAACTATAGTGCAGTTATATGATCAGAGCGACAATTCAATAATCTAATTATGGCGATTTATGCAATTGGAGATGTTCAAGGGTGTTATGACGAGCTAATGGCTCTGTTGGACCTCATCCGTTTTGATTCAGCCACAGACACTTTGTGGTTTACTGGAGATATCGTTAACCGTGGGCCTAAGTCGTTGGCAGTATTGCAGTTTGTGAAAGGCCTTGGCGAGCGCGCGGTCACCGTGCTGGGCAACCATGACTTGCATTTGTTGGCCATCGCCAGTGGACACAGTAAACTTCGCAAAGATGATACGTTAAAAGACATTCTTAAAGCCAACGATAGCGATGTACTGTTGAGCTGGTTACGCCATCGGCCGCTGTTGCATCACGATGCCAATTTGGATATTTATATGCTGCATGCCGGTCTACCGCCGCAATGGACGATAGAGCAAACCAAGCAATGCGCCACGGAAGTTGAAACGATGCTACAAGGCGAACGGTTCGAAAAATATTTTGAGAACATGTATGGGAACAAACCGGTACGCTGGAAACCCACCTTGAAAGGCTGGGACCGTTTGCGTTTTATTACCAACTGTTTTACCCGGCTGCGATACGTCGATCGCGATGGCAGACTGTGTTTGGGCGCCAAAGGACCCATCGGTTCGCAACCCGATCGTTGTATTCCCTGGTTTCAACATCCCGCGCGGCAAACACAAGCGGCGACTTGTGTATTCGGCCACTGGTCAACATTGGGATTTTACAGCGGTAACGGCGTCATCGCCCTGGATAGCGGTTGTTTGTGGGGGGGCGCCCTGACGGCAGTTCGCCTGGATGTGGAATCGGAAAGAATGGTAACGCTTCAAGTACCTTGTAAGCCGGCCCAGCAAGCGAAAAAAAATAAATAACGGTTTCTGGCATTGTTTTACAACTAAGATTAATGGATTAAGCGTGAACAAATCATGGATAACGATTATAAATTACGGGAGGAAAAATGCGCCGCGTAACGATTCGCTCGAAAGCAATGACGTCAGTGGTAAAAGGTTTGGGGGCTACGCTGTTGGGCTTGTTTTCCTGGCAGGCTCATGGTGAGATTCTGGGTGAAATTGTAGAATACGGGTATTATCAACCGGTAGGGCAATTGGAAAGAGAACGCAATTTCAATACCGCCACGGGGTTTGTGCGCACCGGCACGGATGTGCAGTTGGTGGAGCAAACGGCGGATATCCCTATGGCCCTGGGCCGGCTGTTTGGATTTAAATTTCGCATCCGCGGATTTCCCCGCGATGAAGTGGCGGTCAAACTGGAACTGGCCGTGACGCATCCGGAAATCGTCCGCCCCAATGGTACTCATATTTCCGGCTACCGTTTTCCGGTCACTCTGGATGTGGCTGGCGGTAAAATCGAAACCCAAACCGGTTACAAGTTTGATAAAGAATACGAAATGGTGGCCGGTGAATGGAAGTTTCAATATTGGCGTGACGATCAGTTACTGCTGGAGCAGACATTCAATGTGTATGATCCTAGCCTATTGCCGGTGAGTGGCAATGCCAGTGACAATTCCAATGATACGCAAGCCAGTGACAAGCCAACCAGTGGAAATCCAGCACTGGATCGGGCGCAAACGCCGCCTGCGCCTGCGCTGGTGAGTCCAAGTCAGCCACCTGCGCGATATTAGTGTAGTGCCGTCCCAGCAGATCCAGCATGTTGTGTTTTGTTTATAAAAGCCTGAAAAAACTCGATACGTATTTGTTTGTGAAAAACAAAGATGATTTTGAGCCAGTGCCCGAAGCGTTGCGTCACATGCTTGGCAAGCTGGAGTTTGTCATGGAAGTGGATCTGTCGCAGCGGGATAAACTGGCCCGGGTCGATTCCAAGCAAGTACGCCGGCAACTGGAGCAACAGGGGTTCTACATTCAGTTGCCGCCGACGACCGTCTTTCACGATACCTGAGCACTGCGACACAATTAGCCTCACAACCGGCCATGGCCGGTAGCCAGAGTGAACGCGCATCCCACGTAACCCGGGATAGTGATGAGATGCGCGCGGTATTCGAGAGCAGGTTACACTGCCCAATAAACAGTAAAAATCCGTTTATAAATTATCCGCGTTTTCTGCCAGGT